>JAZRMD010000092.1:0-2105 GCA_045647285.1 Acutalibacteraceae bacterium | reverse complement strand
GGTAAAGGCTCTCCCCTTTACACAGAATTGATGGACCGGGAACTGATAAACGACCAGTTTGGCACCGAATATTTTAACGGACCCGGCTACGGCGTGTGGCTGTTTGGCGGCGAGTCTGCCGACCCGGATGCGGTAGAAGCCGCAGTGTGCGCAGAACTGACCCGGTTGCAGACCCGAGGGGTTGACACACAGCGTATGGAAGAGGTGCGCCGGGCGGTGTACGGCCGCTTGCTAGCAGAACTGGACGATACCACCACCTGCGGTGAGATGTTGCTCAGCGACGTGCTGGACGGCATTGCACCCCTGAGCGAACTGGATGCCATTGCCACTATGACGGCCGAGCAACTGACCGAACAGATCCGGCGGCGGATGCCCACCGAACATCGCACCCTGTCGGTCATCAAACCTCAGTAACACGGCGGACGTATCCGCCCTACATAGAAAGGATGAGCTTATATGTCTTTGCTCACTTTAGCTAACTGGATCGAATTTCCGGCCCTTGACTGGCGGTTTACCATCAGCGACGGTTTTTCGCTGTTTGGCCTGCCGATCAAATGGTACGGAGTACTGATTGCCATCGGCTTTCTGTCGGCCGTTATCTACGGTATTAAACGGGCACCGGAGTTTGACGTCAACTCCGACAAGATGATCGATGCGGTGCTGGTGTGTACCCTGTTGGGTTTTGTGGGCGCCCGTCTGTACTACGTATTCTTTAGCAGTAACGCACAGTCCTATCTGGACAACCCCTTATCCATTCTCTACGTATGGGAAGGCGGTCTGGGCATCTACGGCGGTATCATCTTTGCATTCCTGTCCGGCATCCTGATGTGTCGGATATGCAAACTGCCCTTCTTGGCAATGTGCGACCTGGCCTCGCTGGGTTTTCTTATCGGTCAGTCGGTGGGACGCTGGGGCAACTTCTTTAATCAAGAGGCCTTCGGCGGCAACACCACCCTGCCCTGGGGGATGACCGGCAACGTAATTCAGCAGGGAGTCAACGGCACCGATTACAATCTGACCATGCCGGTACACCCTACCTTCCTGTATGAATCCTTGTGGTGTCTGTTGGGGTTTGTGCTATTACACATCCTGTCCAAACGAGCCTACCGCTTTAAAGGACAGATCTTCTGCGGTTATCTGGTATGGTACGGCACCGGCCGTTTCTTTATTGAAAGTCTGCGCACCGACAGCCTGATGATGGGTACTCTCCGGGCCTCCCAGTTGGTGGCCGTGGTTGCGGTGCTGTTGGGTGTGGTGCTGTTCATCTTCCTACGGCGGCGTCAACATGCGTTGCCCAAAACTTTACTTGCCGCAGAGGACAGCCCGGCGGAGGAGGAACGCAAAACCATTATCAGCGGATTTGAAGCGGAGGTTTTTGCCCAGCCGGCAGAAGAGGCCGACCCAAACCCGGAAGCGAAACAAGACGATGCTGCAAAGCGGGCAACAGAGGAGGAAACGAAACATGGCGAAGATAATTGACGGTAAGGCTATCGCCGCCGCTATCCGACAGGAGGTTGCCGCCGAAGCGGCTGCGCTGACCGCCCAGGGCATTACCCCCGGTCTGGCGGTGATTCTGGTGGGAGACGACCCCGCCTCCCAGACCTACGTCCGCAACAAAAGCAAGGCCTGCGCAGAGGTCGGATTCTACGGCGAGCAGATCAATCTGCCCGCCACCACCACCCAGGAGGAATTGTTAGCGGTGGTGAACGGGCTCAATGCCCGCGAGGACATACACGGCATCCTATGCCAGCTGCCCCTGCCCCGCGGGCTGGATGACAGCGCCGTGATCGCCGCCATCGACCCCCGTAAGGACGTGGACGCTTTCCACGCCGAAAACGTGGGACACATTATGATCGGCGACCAGCATTTCCTGCCCTGCACCCCCGCCGGTGTGATGGAGCTGATCCATCGCAGTGGCATCACCGTGGAGGGCAAGCACTGCGTGGTCATCGGCCGCAGCAACATCGTGGGCAAGCCTATGGCCATGCTCCTGTTGCAGGAAAACGGCACGGTGACCATCTGCCACTCCCGCACCAAAGACCTCGCCGCCATCTGCCGTCAGGCAGATATTCTGGTGGCGGCGGTGGGACGAGCCAAATTCGTCA
>JAZRMD010000091.1:0-6569 GCA_045647285.1 Acutalibacteraceae bacterium | reverse complement strand
CGGCTTTTCGCAGATAACGTCACACCCGGCCTCCAACGCCTCCACAATGTATCGGTCATGAAAGCAATCCACCGTGGTCACAATGACTGTATCCGGCTTAACTGTCTGCAGCATCCGGCTGAAATCATCAAAGACCGGAATATCCTTACCGGTCAGTTCGCTAACCAGTTGCGCCCGGAGAGGATTGACATCATACACGCCGCACAATTCTCCGTAATCGGCATATTGCTTAACCAACGGCACGGCATACGCTTCCGTACCTCTGTGACCGCAACCAACCTGAACATAGCGTTTCATAGGATTCACCCTTTCTATCCTTATGGTTTGATTATAGCGCATATTTGAGCAGGTTTCTATATTATTTATGACAAAAACCGTAAAAAACTCTGGTTTTTTGTTGACAATCTTGGGATGTCAATGCTATAGTGGATGCGAAAAGGCGGTGAGTGTGGGTGGAGAAATTACAAGAGAACGGATTTGTTATGGAGCTGCACACCATTGCGGCGGAACAAACCTCCGTCAGTGGCGAACACAGTCATCCCTATCACGAGCTGTATTATCTGGTGGAGGGCTGTGCCCGGCACTTTATCGGCAACCGGATATGGGAGGTACAGACCGGAGAAGCCGCATTTATCCGACAAGGGTGCATCCACAAAGCCACCTACGACGAAGGACAGACCGCCAGCAGATTGCTGGTTAGCTTCACCACCGAGTTTATCGGTGAGGGGTACCTGTTTATCCTACGGGAACTGGGGCACCGCAAGTACCTGCCACCCACCCCGGAAGATGCCGCTACCCTACGGCAATTACTCCAGACGCTGTATGCGGAATACCGGCAACAGCAGGACCATTATCTTATCCAATGCCAGAATATCCTGCGGCAGATATTGATCCTCCTGGCACGGCAACCCGGCACCGCCATATCCCGCGATATTTCACCCAACGAAGCCATTATCCAAAACGCCGCCCAATACATATCCAACCACTACGCCGAACGGCTGACCCTGCGCGGATTGGCACAGATGTTTGCTATGAGTGAAAGTCATTTTTCCCGTACCTTTAAGGCGTATACCGGTGTGGGAGTGGTGCAATACATTAAGCATACCCGACTGCGTATGGCCGAAAAGCGGCTGTTACAGGAGGGCTGTTCGGTCACCGACGTGGCGTTTTCCTGCGGCTTTTCCAACAGCAATTACTTTATTAGTGAATTCAAAAAGTACCGAGGCATCACCCCACGGCAATACGCACTCAACGCCCACAAAGGCGAATCATAAAAAAGGCACCTCTCACGAGGTGCCTTTTTTTGCGATTTAGCCAATGGCCTTGATTATCATCTCATCCAAGCGGTCACGCAAAGCCGTCATGGTTGCAGTATCGTCAGCGCAGGTATCGAAGGATACCGTGCCGACTACCTTCTCCATCTCGGCCATTACCGCATCCTTGCCGTAATACCGTTCGCACAGCTGCATAAGCCGAATATCCTCCAGACCCTGACGGAAAGCGATGATACGCAGACTTTCCAATGGCTGCCCCTTGGCGCCGGGATATACACTGTACGCATCGCCACCACCGGCCCAATACCCGGCATTGGCATTGAGATACGGGTTGTTCATATCGTCAGAGAACTGGGTGTTATAGAAGTTGTAACCCCAATGCAAGAAACCCTTGATACCGTGAGCGTACATCTGGGTACCCATAAACCGAGTACGAGCAGAATGCATACACATAAAGCGGTTGCTCAAGCTAACCCAAGGACCGCAACAGTAGTACACCCAACGCTCCTGAATATCCTCCGGCAGAAAATGCTTGATGGCTGGGCTATAGACCACCGGAATCTCACACAGGCCTTCCTTGTAGAATTCCAGATGGCTCAGAGCGTCCATGATCTTCCAGTCCTTGAGCACCTTCAGCACATTGTTGCGGTTGGTCTTATACTGCTCCAGATGAGCGTCATTGGGCTCGTCAGAAATATGGAAGTACACCTCGTCGTGCAAACCACGGGCGGTCAAATGTTCGGTAAAAGCGGTGAGGAAAGCGGCGAGGAAAGCCACGTATTCTTCCCCGGCGGCATCGGTATCCCACCCGAAAATACGCTTGTATTCGCCGTCCACCGTGGCCATAACCTTGGGGGCGTGGTAGGCGCCCCATTGGGTAAACAGGTGTGCAATCTCGTAATACTTGGCGCCACAGGATGCAAGCATATCCATCCAACGGTCCACCTTGTCAAAGCCAAAGGTGTACACACCGTTAGTAACGGTCACGTCCACCAACTGGGTGGTGGTGCGCTCGTGACCCACCGCCGTATCCAGAGGGGGCGAAAACACCGGTACCATCAGCATAGTGATACCGTTCTTAACCGCCGTACGGGCAAACCGTTCGCAGATGGCCCAATGCTTTTCGCTCCACACGTCCACGTCGTAATAATCGGCCAGACAGTCGGCGTAAAACCACATGGTCACAATGGTATCCTGGTCGGGTAAACAGGTATCAATGACCTGCAGAGCCAACGTATGCTCGGTGGCCACCGTATCGTTACGGTGCATCATACGGATGGTCACGGTGTGTTCACCGGCCGGCAGGTCGCCGGAAAACTCAATATATGCGGTGCGCAACTGTTGGCTGACCACCACCACCGAACCGTGATGCTGTAAAGGAAGCAACAGGTCCGGATACAGGCCGGGGGTGGTACGTAACAGACGGCCGTCCTTCTCAGCGGCCACATCCGGAGTCGCCGGAGTGGGCACGTAGTTGGGAATGCTCTCCACGGTGCGCAGAGTAACCTCTACCCCCTCCGGAGCATCCACCTGTAAGGTATACCAACGAACGGCATCAGCGGTCGCTTCCTCATCGTAAGCCACCAGCTGCACCGCCGCCGTAATATTCCTGTACGTACGCAACCGGCTAACCTCGGCAAAGTCCTCCGGCTTCTGGTCAATAAAGCACTTTTCCAAGGACGATACCAACTTGGTCTGTAACATAATGATAACCTCCTGTCGTTTAGACGTTTGATACGATTATTATAAGCAACACAACCACTTGTGTCAACGACATAGACCAAGCGAAAATGTGGACTTTTCGATTATTCGCTTATCATGGCAATCGGTTATCACCAAGGGCCGCAAATTTTTATTGACCTCATAAAAAGTGCGTGATAAAATACGAATATATCCAGGGCAGAAAGGAGGGGGACGATGAAGGCTTTATTGCGTTACCTGATGCCCTATCGATTGCGTATGGCGGTGGGACTAACCGTCAAGATAACCGCTACTCTATCGGAATTGATGTTACCCTACATACTCAGCCATATCCTTAAAAACGTGGTGGCATCGCAAAACATGCGCTCCATCCTGCTGTGGGGCGGCGCCATGATTGTGTTTGCCGCCATCAGTTGTGTGGGGAACGTGATTGCTAACCGTATGGCCGCCCGGGTGTCGGCGGACTTTGCACGGCAGATGCGCAAGGACCTGTTTGACTGCACTTTACGACTAAGTGCAGCGCAGACTGACCAGTTTACCATCCCCTCGCTGGAGTCCCGCATTACCTCCGACACGTACAACGCACACAGCTTTGTCAATATGATGCAGCGTATGGGTGTGCGTGCCCCCATTCTGTTGATAGGCGGTATGGTCATTACGCTCTTGATGGACGCATATCTGGCGATGGCTATGTTGGCCGTATTGCCGTTCATCTTCGTTACCGTCTATTTTATATCCCGTAAAGGCGTACCGCTGTACAGCTGTGTGCAACAAGCGGTAGACCGGATGATTCGAGTGGTGCGTGAGGACATCCAAGGGATTCGGGTGATTAAAGCGTTATCCAAGGCCGAATACGAACATCGGCGGTATAACGGTGTGAACACCGCATTGGTAAAAAGCGAAACCCACGCCGGCGTTATCATGGGCACCGTGAACCCCATTATGACCTTACTGATGAACGGCGGCATCGTGGCGGTGGTTGCCTTAGCCGCTAGCCGGGTATCCCGTGGACAATCCGACCCGGAAACGGTGATTGCTTTTATGCAATACTTCACCCTTATCTCTATGGCGATGATGTCGGTAACCCGTATGTTTGTGATGTATACCAAGTGTGCTGCATCCGCCCGGCGTATCGCCGAGGTACTGGAAGCAGACGAAGACCTACCGGTACTGGAACAAGACGCTTGTCCCGATGACCCGACCGGGGCACATATACGCTTTGACCGAGTAGAGTTTTCCTACACCGGTAAACGACCGGACCTTGTCGATATCTCCTTCTCTCTTCCCCGGGGTGGACAGCTAGGTATCATTGGCGCCACCGGGTCGGGAAAATCCACCCTTATTAAACTGCTGCTTCGCTTCTACGATAGCGGCAAGGGTGCCATCTACATAGGTGGTCGGGATATCCGCACGATTGACAAGGCTACGCTGTACGCCACCTTCGGCACCGCTATGCAACAGGATTTTCTATACGCGGATACCATTGAGGAAAACATCCGCTTTGGCCGAGATATTTCCCACGACGACGTGGTGTGGGCGGCTAAAATTGCGCAGGCCGATGGGTTCATCACCGCTTTTGCCGATGGGTACGGCCACAAGTTGTCCGCCAAAGGTACCAATATATCCGGTGGGCAGAAACAGCGGCTGTTGATTGCACGGGCGTTGGCTGCCCGACCGCAAATCCTCTTGTTGGATGACAGTTCTTCCGCTTTAGATTACCGGACCGACGCCGCCTTGCGCCGGGCGTTAGCGGAGAATATGGCGGATACCACCGTGGTGACGGTGGCGCAACGGGTCAGCACCGTCAAGGATTGCGACCGGATCCTGGTGTTGGAAGAAGGACGTATCATTGGTGACGGCACCCACGAGATGCTGTTAGAACGGTGTGCCGCCTACCGGGAAATCAGCGACTCCCAGATGGGAGGTGCGTTCATTGACTGACAAAAATAAACGCCTCGGCAAAGGCGTGGTTAAGCGGCTGTTTGGCTACGTACTCCATTACTGGCCCTTATTTATTGCCGCTATCGGACTGACCTTGCTTTCCAACCAACTGTCGTTGTTGGGACCCAAGTATTCCGGCGATGCCATTGATGCCATCGCCTCCAAAGACGGCGTACAGTTTGCTGCTGTGTGGGACAACGTGTGGCGGATGCTGTTGTGCTACCTATTGTCCGCCGTACTAAGTTATTTACTGGCCACCTTGATGATCTATCTGAGTCAGAAAATCGTGTATACCATGCGCCGTCAGCTGTTTGAAAAACTGACCACCCTGCCGGTGGGGTACTTTGACACCCATCACACAGGAGATATTATCAGCCACCTGTCCTACGACATTGACACCATTAACAGCACTCTGTCGCACGACGTGGTGCAGGTAATGACCAGCGTATACACCGTGGTCGGGTCTCTGGCGTTTATGTGGCAGATATCCAAGCCGTTGATCCTGGTGTTTGCGGTAACGGTACCCATCTCCATCCTCTGCACCCGATACCGTTCCCGGAAGGTGCGGCCTATGTTTAGTACCCGGTCCAGGAAATTAGGAGAACTCAACGGCTATGCCGAGGAGATGTTGTCCGGCTGTCGCACCATCGCCGCCTACCATCGAGAGGAGGAAATCGGCGGACGGTTTCACCAGCGCAACCAAGACGCTATGGATGCCTACTACAAGGCAGACTATTACGGCGGTGCCCTCTTCCCCATCATCAATTTTATCAACAACCTATCCCTGTCGTTGGTGATGATACTGGGCGGTATCCTGTATATGTACTCTGCTTCCGGCCAGGTCAAGGTCGGCAGTCTACTGTTTATCACCCTGGGCGGTATCGCCCAGTTTGTTCAGTATTCCCGTAAGTTTGCCGGGCCGATCAATGAGTTTGCCAACATTCTGCACGAGTTCCAGTCTGCCTTCTCCGCCGCGCAACGTGTGTTTGCCATACTGGATGAACAACCCGAGCCCACGGACACCCTCGACGCCGTCAATCTGGAAAACGTACAGGGGGCGGTGTCCTTCCGGGATGTAACCTTTGGTTATACACCGGACAAGACCATTCTTCACGGTCTATCTGTAGACGTGCAACCGGGACAGACGGTGGCTATCGTGGGGCCCACCGGTGCCGGCAAGACCACCATCATCAGCCTGCTTATGCGATTCTACGACTGCAACAGCGGTGTCATTACGGTGGACGGCAAGGATATCGGGGCCCTGACCCGAGACTCCCTGCGTCGGGCCTACACCATGGTGCTACAGGACACCTGGCTGTTCCACGGGACGGTATATGAGAACATCCGTTATGGACGGGAGGATGCCACCTACGAAGAGGTGGTGGCCGCCGCCAAAGCCGCCCGCATCCACAGCTTCATAGAGGGGTTACCGCAGGGGTACGACACGGTCATATCCGACGACGGAGTGAACATATCCAAAGGTCAGCGGCAACTCATCACCATCGCCCGGGCTATGATATCCCACTCCCCCATGCTCATATTAGATGAGGCCACCTCCAACGTGGACTCCCGTACCGAAATCAAGATACAGGAAGCCATGGCACAACTGATGCAGGGCCGCACCTGCTTCGTTATTGCCCACCGGCTGTCCAC
>JAZRMD010000090.1:0-3311 GCA_045647285.1 Acutalibacteraceae bacterium | reverse complement strand
GGAGGTGGCTGCGGCTTTGCCGCAGACGGAGGGGTAGTTTCGTTATCTCTCCCTCAGTCCTCGCTAACGCTCGGACAGTTCCCTCGTCAGAGGGAGCCGAGAAAAGTGGAGAAACAAAAGGCCCCTTGCCGAATGGGGGCTGTCTGCGCAGCTGACTGGGGGATTGTCGTTCTGCCCTCCGAGGGCTGAACACCGCTTTCTCGGTAAGCACGAAAACCGCCCCCATCTTCCGGCGTATACTGTAACCCTTTCCGGCATAAAATAACCCGGGGTGAGAGTATGAAACGCAACCTGTTTTTATGGAACTTTGCCGGGTTTGCGCTGACCACGTTGGGAGGCACACTCCTGCATTTTGTCTATGACTGGACGGGAAAAAGCCCTCTGGTGGCGCCCTTTTCCGGCATCAACGAGTCTACATGGGAGCATATGAAGCTTCTCTATTTTCCACTGCTGGTGTTTGCGCTGGTGCAGAGCCGGTGTTTTCGGGATTACGAGGGCTTCTGGTGGGTAAAACTCATCGGCACACTGGTGGGCCTAACGGCCATCCCGGTGTTGTTTTACACCTACAACGGAGCCATCGGTCCGTCCCCCGACTGGCTCAACATCACCTTCTTCTTTGTGGCGGCGGCGCTGACCTTTTTGGTGGAAGGCTGTCTGTTGCGCCGGGCAATCGGTTGGCCACGGCAAGGATTTGCTTTGGCCGTCCTGTTGGCGGTGGGGGTGCTGTTCGTTGTGTTCACCTACCGGCCCCCGTCCCTGCCCCTGTTCCGGGAACCATCGTAATCTGCACCGCCCTTGGGATTATCCCGAGGGCGGTGTTTTTTGCTAACTTAACCGATTAACCTTGACAAAGGACGGGGGTTTCGTGTATGATGGACTTACCATAATTTTCGGGAAAGAGGGAGCCTATGAAACCGTATATGGATATGTTTGAGCGTTGCATCTTTGCTTTTGACGGCAAGGACAACATTATGGACGAAAAAGACCTGGGCATCACCGGGGACATCGCTTCGTTGCTGACCCCGGAGCGTTCGGTGACCCTGATGGAGTGCTTTCAGGGATGTCCATACACCGCCACCTCCTTTAACGTGGATATCCGCATAGACGGAGAACGGTTACGGGCCACCTCGTGGAAATGGCTGCCCAACGCCATATGGCGGCAGGGGGATTGCCGGAAGTTTGCGGTGGACACGGTGACGGCTATGGTGCCGGGCACCCGGGCGGTGGTGCAGAAGATAACCGTTCGCAGTCATGCGCAACAGGATATCGTCGCTCCGGTGGCGGTGATGTACCGGGGACGAGCCCGGTATGAGAAGGATTGGCAGTTTCGTATTCCCGAGGCCCACGGGTGCACCCGGGAGGATTTTTCTGCCCAGGGGAACGTGCTCACCGCCGCCTACGACGGGGTGGCGTTCTGCCTGACCGCATCCCTACCGGGGATGACCATCTTCCCTCGGGCCTATCTGTGGGAAGGGGAGGTCACCATTCCGGCCGGCGGTGAAGTGACCTTGTATTTCTCCGCCCACCTGGGCGCCGAAGCGGATGCCCGACGGGAAGCGGCCGCCGCCGACTACGAGGCGATGTTGAAGCGCTCCTTTGCCTATCTGCAGCGTGAGGTGGACCGTATTCACGACAACCTGCCCCGGCTGACCAGCGATTGCCCCGACCTGGATAGGCTCTATTATCGGTCGCTGGTGACCTACATTATGTGCCGGTGGGAAAACCCCGACCTGTGCACCGTGCCGTACTACAGCACCGGCAGCATCAACGGCTCCTGCATGTGCTCCTACCTGTGGGACTACTGCGGCGGTCTGATGCTCCATCCGGTGTACGACCCGGAGGGCAACAAGAAGCAGTTGCGCGCCTACCTGCGCAACGACCTGACCCAGTCCTACGCCCTCAACCCGGTCACCTCCGGCCCCGTGGGCCCCTGGTACCAGATCAACCAGGAAAAGATCACCCTCATGGTGTACCACCACGTCCGGGCCACCGGCGACGTGGATTTCCTGCACGAGCAGGTGGGGGACAAGACGGTGCTGGAGTGGATGAAATACCACGCCTACGTGTGCGACGACCTGACCCGGGACGTGGAACTGTACGACTACGGACAGGGCGGCGACGACCATCTGGAGCTATTCTATTACGATAACGGTCCTTACAACGGCATTATGCCCGACCTGAACGCCCGGCGGTATCTCAACTATATGCGTGCTTACGAGCTGTCGGTGGTGGCCGGTCAGCCGGATGAACGCCTGCCGGAGCGTGCCGCCCAACTTAAGGAGAAACTCAAGAGCCTGTGGAACGAGGGCGCCCAATGGTACGACTTTATCGACGCCCAGGGCAACCGGGATATCCGGTACACCGTGCAGATGTTTAAGTTCCTCAACAGCGGCGTCATAGATAAAAAGGAGAGGGAAGGACTCATATCCCATCTCAACGAACGGGAGTTTCTTTCCAAGTTTGGACTGCACAGTATGTCCAAACTGGACCCCCAGTACGACCAGGACGACATTGATAACGGCGGCGGCGGTATCTGCACCCACTTTACCGCCCAGATTTGCGCCCAACTGTACGAGATGGGGTACGATACCGTGGCCACCGACATCCTGCGTCGGGTCTACTGGTGGGGCGAACGGTTGCCCTATATGGGCGATTCCTGCGCCGCCAATATGTTGGCCAACCGGGAATCTACCCCTCTGCAGGGGGATATCAGTTCCACCTCCTTTGCACAGATGATGTTCTTCTTCATTATGGGCATTACCCCTCGGTTTGACGGTACCGTCACCGTCTGCCCCGTGGCGCACCGCCCGGCGCAGAATATGCGTATCGACAACGCTCACCTGTGCGGCAAGACCCTGACGGTGGACGTGCAAGGGGACGTGTTCACCGTCACCTGCAACGGACAGACCACCACCGCCCCCATCGGCGAAACCATCACGGTATAACGCAAAACAAAAACTTCGGGTATAATCGCGCCGTAATTATACCCGGAGTTTGTTGCTTAACCCCCTTGAGAAAAATCGGCCAGGGTGGTATACTGTTTCTATAACGCAAAAGAGATGGGGAATCCGAAATGATACGATTGGCACAGGAAAAGGACATACCGAAAATCGGGGATCTGCTGTCCCAGGTGGATGAGGTCCACCACCGGGGTCGCCCGGATATTTTTAAGGTGGGCAGAAAATACGACGACGAGCAACTACGTGCGTTGTTACAGGACGCCCAGCGTCCCATTCTCGTGGCGGTGGACGAAAACGACGGGGTCATGGGCTACTGCTTCTGCATATTTCAGCAGTATACCGACAGCGCCG
>JAZRMD010000089.1:0-8270 GCA_045647285.1 Acutalibacteraceae bacterium | reverse complement strand
CGCTTGGCCTCCGACTTTAATATTTCCTACACCGGGTCTTTTTTTGTGCAGTATGTTTATTCTGGAGCAGTCCACCTACATCAGGGGGTCTTTTGTCTATTGTCCGTTTTTATCGGACCTGTTGCCGTTGCATCCGGCTTTTTTGTTTTACTTACCAACCACGCCGGGTGGCGTAGACGTTGCCCTCAGGGGACAGAGCGCAGTTCTGGTTGGCGTCCACCGTCACCAGACCCTGGTCGGTCAACCGGGCAAAGGCGTCGTCCGCCAAGGCGGCCGCAGCACCCACCAGATGGCGGTAGCCCAGCAGCCGGACCGCTTCCCGGGCCAGACCGTCACGGGGCATACCCACTTGGGTATGCAATACGTATACCATGGCGTTGACCGCCTCCACCCACGGCACCGCCGCCGGGTCACGCTGGGCCGGTGTGTCGGTCACGTAGCGTATGTAGGGATACGCCTCCGGGTCCTGCCCCTTCTGCCAACAGACCGCCTGCGCACCGTCCACGGTCATCGGTATGGCCATATCCGTCGCCAGACGCTCCAGATAAGCGGTCAGGCGGGAAGAGGCGTGGGTGATACCAAAGCTGTTGAGTACCCGTTTCCACAGCACCGTCCGGCGCAGGGGGGCTTCCGCATCCAGCACCGTCTGGATGGTGCGCAACAGCAGGTAGTCGTGGGCGCCGTCCATCAGGGCGTCGATGGTGGCCGGCTGGTTGTGTGTCTCGGCCACCGCATAGGGGACACGCCAAGGGTCCTGCGTGGCGGTGACGGCTTCCTCCGTCACCGGCTCGGGCATCATCGGGGACTCTTCCGGGGCGGTTTCTTCTGCCGGCGGCTCCTCTGTGGGGGTGTCCTCTGCCGGGGTGTCCTCCGGGTTGCCGGCTTGCAGACGTTCTAACTCCGCCACAATACGGGCAATCTCCTTGTGCCGGTTATCCCACCAGTCCATGGTCCACACACGCAGGGTGTTCCAGCCCAGACTGCGCAGAATACCCAGTTGGGCCACTTCCCGGTCGTGGGTGGTCTTGGCGGCACCGTAAGAGCCGCCATCCAGCAGAATACCCAGCAGGTATTTGTCCGGGTCGGCCGGGTCCACCACGCCCACGTCGATCTTGTACTCCGAGCGACCCACGTTGCGCACCGCCGTGTAGCCCTGCTCCTTGAGTAAGGCGCACAGGCTCCGGGCGATACCGTCGGTGACGCCCTGCAACTGCCGGGAGGCGTGTTCATCCAACGCCAGGGGGTGACCGGCGGCGTACATAAGGAACGCTTTGAGCGCCGCCACGCCCTGGGCAGAGGTCTTGTTGAGGTCAATCTGCTCCGGCTTGAGGGTGGAGAACACCACCATCTCGCTCCGGGCACGGGATACGGCCACGTTAAGACGCCGCCAACCGCCGTCCCGGTTGAGGGGACCGAAGTTCATATACACCTTGCCCTGTTCGTCCGGACCGTAGCCGATGGAGAACAGGATAACCTCCCGTTCGTCACCCTGCACATTCTCCAGATTCTTCACAAACAACGGCTCGTCACCCTCGTACATCCAGCGTTCCAGTTCCGGGTCCTTCTCACAGGCGTCGCTGAGCATATCGTCAATGAGTAACTGCTGAGGGATGTTAAAGGTGATCACGCCCACGCTGTACTTGGACAGTTCCGGGTCATGACAACGGCGGCAAATCTCCTTAACCACCGCCTGGGCCTCCGCCACGTTGCGGCGACCCTTACTGCGCTCAAACACGCCGTCCACCGGCACCAAGGACACCTTGGATTCCCGGTCGTTGACCGAGGGGAAGGTAAAGAGCTTGTTCTCGTAGAACTGGCGGTTGCTGAAGGAAATCAGGCTCTCGTGACGACTGCGGTAGTGCCACAGCAGATGGGTCTGGGGCATATTGATGGCCAGGCAGTCGTCCAGTATGCTCTCCAGGTCTTCCTCCTCTATATGCTCCTCGTCCACCGCATTGGTGGCAAAGAAGGCGGTGGGAGGCATCTGCTTGGGGTCGCCGACGATAACGGCGTTTTCGCCCCGGGCCAGCACGCCCACCGCCTTACAGGTGGGCAACTGGGAAGCCTCGTCAAACACCACGATGTCAAAGGGCGGACGGGTGGGGGTGAGATACTGAGCCGCCGAGATGGGGCTCATGAGCATACAGGGGCACAGACGGGGCAACAGGTTGGGCAACTGCTCAAACAACCGCCGTATGCTGATGCCACGGCCGCCGCTACGGATGGCCCGTTGCAGAATCCCCAGCTCGGAGGACTGGGCCGCTTCCCCGGTAAACTGCGGAATATTAGCCGCCAGACGGCAGAACAGTTCCTGCCGGACCAGGTCGGTAAACTCCGCATCCAGACGCTTATACTGGGCAATCTTCTCGTTAAATACCGCCCCGGAGAAGGCGTTGAAGATGCCTTGCTCGTCAATGGCGGTCATAATCCATACCTGCAACGCCGCCTTGCGGTAGGCCGGTACGATATCCTCGTGGGCGGCGCCGCCCCGGTAGGCTTCCACCACCGGACCCAGTCCGGCGTCCTGAGCTTCGGAGGCGATACCCACGAAGGTGATCCACTCCTTAAGCTGGTCACTGTTGCCAATGAGCGCATCGCACAGGGCCAACTGACCGTCCAGCCAGTTGTCGTCGGCGGCGTCGGTAAGACCCAACAGGCCGTAGCAGGCCGCCCGGGTCTGGCAGAAAGCGTCGTGATGGGCCACCATCTCTCCGGCGGCGGCAATGGCGTCGCTGTCGGCGCACAGAGCCGCACAGGCGGTGTGCCCGATGACGTGGTCGTGCAGGGCAGACAGGTGCTTCTGGGCTTCGGCGGCCTTGTCGCGGATGGCCGCCCAGTCGGTGGTGTCGCCGCTGTACAGACCGCCCAGGTCATCGCCGTACTCCTGCAAGAGTGCTTCGGCGGCAGCCTGTTCGCTCTGCATCCGGTAGAGCATCTGCAGGGATTCGGCTACCGGCGGCACCTTTTCCAGCGCCATAGCGGACAGACGCTGTACCAGACGGCGTCCGCCCAGAGCCTTGGCCACCAACCACTGCTCTTGCAGGGCGTTGTATTCCTTGAGCAGTGCCGCACCGTCCTGAGCAAAGAACTCCGGCTTCCAGTACTGTTCCAGATAGGTCTTGCGCTGATAATAGGCCATAAAGTGGTCGGCCATCTCCTGCACCTTGCCAAAGTAGGCAAAGGGTTTCTCCACCTGCGTCCAGGCGTAGGGGAAATCGCCGCAGGCGGCCACGCTCTTAGCCAAGGTCAGCAGCCGTTGCAGGCCGGCCGGGTCGGTAATCTTGCCAAAGGACAGCATCTCAGCCAGACGGACCGCATGAGGGATAAACGCCTGACAGGCATCCCGGTAGGCGCCCACCGTGGCCGGCAGATTGTGGCGCAGATGCTGGGAATACTGGCGCACCCCAATGGCAGCCAACGGATGGTCGTGGGGGTGTCCCACCGCCTTACCGGCGGCCACCAACCGTTCCAGCAGGATGACGTGGGAGTCCAGCATATGCCGGTCGGCGGTGGCGGCAAAGGCGGCATCAAACGCCACCAGTTCCGGCACCTCGGCATATTCTTCGTACTCGTTGATTAGATTGAATAAGGAATAGCCGCAGGGCAGGGGCGCGTGTAACTGGGCGGCGTACACGTCCAAACCCTCTCGCAACTCCTGCAGACGGGCGGCCTTATCCGCATATTCTGCCGGACTGGCGCTCTGGGTCACCTCAATGGCGGTGCGCAGTTGGTCCAGTACGTCCCGTTTCTTGGTCTTATTGGAATGGAGTTCCAGGCAGAAGGGATCCACGCCGATACCGGCCAGACGCTTCTGCACCACCTCCAACGCCGCCTTCTTTTCCGCTACGAACAGCACGGATTTGCCCTGGGCTAGGGCGTTGGCGATAAGGGAGGTGATGGTCTGGGACTTACCCGTACCGGGAGGGCCGTGCAACACAAAGCTCTCGCCCTTGCAGGCCGCCTGTATGGCAAACAACTGGGACGCATCCGCCGGCATGGGCAGCAGGGTGCTATCCTCCGGTACCCGGTCACCAATAACCATAGGCTTGGCGTCCCAACAGAGCTTACCGTCTATCAAACTGCGCACGATCTTGTTGGAAAGCAAGGCGTCTGCCCGGTGACGCAGGTCACTCCACATCACAAACTGGGAGAAGGAGAAGATGCCCAGATAGGCCGACTCCAGCACGTCCCACCGGTCCTGACCCATCAACGCCTTACGCAGAACGGTAAACACCCGGCGCAGGTCCACCCCCTTGTCGTCCATGGGCAGGGGGTCCAGACCGGACACGTTGATGCCAAAGTCCTGCTTCATCTTTTCCAGCAAGGTCACGTTAATCTGGGGTTCCTCATCCCGTAACCGCAGGGTGTACGACTTGCTGCCCATACGCCGCACGATCTCCACCGGCAACAGTATCACCGGGGCGTACCGGGGCTGTTGGCTACGGGGATTCTCGTACCACCGCAACAGGCCCAGCACCAGGTACAGGGAGTTGGCGCCGTTCTCTTCCAACGAGGTCTTGGCGTTGCGGTACAGGGTCTTCATAGCCTTGGTCAGTTCCCCCTCGGTGAGGATGGACCTAAGGCGCTTATTGTGGTATTCCGACGCCACCAACCCACTGTTGGGGCCGGGGTCGTGCATGGTTTCAAAGCTATAGTCACCCTCGCTCTGCCAGTCCCCGGGACGGGGCAGCACGGTAAAGCCGTCCCCGTCGGCCAAGGCATCCTCCAGGTCGTCCAGAGAGGTGGTCAGCACAGGCACCACGTTACGGGACAGGCGCAGGTTGATCAGGTTGTTGCGCAGACCCAAATCCAGGAGTTTACGCTCCCACTGGACCATCTTGGGGATGGATTCCGGCTCAAAGGCGTTGGGGTCAATGTCCAGCGCTTTGCCTACCCGTTGGGGGGCGTAGGTGTCCCCGGTGGTGTCCGGCAGGTCGTGTTCAATACGCCAGCCGTCCGCCCCTTGCACTCGCTGGGGGATGGGGGTGATACCGCACATACGGGCCCGGCGCACGTCGATGATGCACTCAATAGGCTGGGTGCCCAAAAAATGCCGTTCGGCGGCTTCCACCGCCTGGTCAAAGGAGGCGTTGCGGCCGTTGACCACCAAGGTGGTTTCCATCACCGCAATCTCGTTGACACCGTCTGCCAGACGCTTGGTGATAAGGGACGGGTCATCCTGCACCGCATCAGGGAAGGTGTACCGGTCCAGCCACACGCCGGTAAAGATGTGGTCCTCGGTCATAATGAGCAGAGGGTACAGACCCACCGCTTCCAGACAGGACGCATACAGCAAGGTCAGGTCCATACAGGTGCCCATCTTCTGCTGCAGCACCATATCGCACAGACGGATGCGCTGGCCGGTGGTTTCAAAACTGGCCGGACTGACACAGTAGATGAGATTTTCCTCTTTAATGGCGTTAAACAGAGCAGAGGCTTGCTTGAGTACCTGGTCCGGGTCCTGTTGCAGATACCCGGTAAAGGAAGAATCCCCCGTCCATTGATGCAGGAAGGTAGCCGCCCGGGAGATGACCGGCGCCAACGCCGGGTGGTTGGGGGTCACGAAGGACGCCAACAGTTCCGGGTGGTTGGGCTGTCCACTCCACTGGTCAAAGGCCAGTACCGTCACCGTCTGGGTGGCGGTGGCCAGAGGCGTGTCCCCCATCAAGGTCACCCGTATCTCCCCTTCCAGACGCTCGGTGGTGGAGGCCAGATAATCCGCGTCCAGCTTAAGGTCAATGGTCTTGATCTCGTATGTATTCCCGGCCGGGATAAAGTTTACCTCAATGGTCAGCGGCTCGGCAAAGGCCGGCACGGTTTCGATAACCAACTTCAGGTTACTCAGGTCCTCGGCAGAGTTGTTGGCAACGGTAAGGCTGTGGATGGCCTTGACGCCGTTGTGGTGCAACGCATAGTTGATGACCGGCGCCACCGATAAGGTGATGCCGATAGGGTCCATGGCGGTAGGCTTTATAGGTTCCATAGTCGTTCCTCCTTGCTGTGTGCTGTTGCATATATATATATAATAGATACTACCACGGTTTCGCCGTTTTGCCAAGGGGGATTTGCCATTTTCTTCCCCCTATCGCCAAAAACCCCGTGGGTGATGGCTTTTTTTGCAAAACGCCTTGCTTTTCCCCCTATATATTGGTATAATTTGTAGATATAGTAGATAAAAAGGAGTCGTGTGTATGCAGGAAACGTTTATCACCGAAGAGGACATCCGCAGTGCCGCCGATACGGCGTTGGGCAGTCGGATGTTTGCGCGTAAGGCGGTCATTGGCGGCGCCCCCACCCAGATACTGCACGTATCCGTTAAGATGTGTATGCAGGAGTTTGAGCAGGAATATCAGCGTCTGCAGGACGCTTACGACGCCCTCAACTCCCATATGGGCCGGTGGTTCTTCCACTACGCCGGAAACAACGCTCTGGATTACGATGCCATCTATTCCTTCTACGCCGCCGAGGGGTGGCAACCCTTACGGGGGCTGATGACCCAACTGACCCCGGCAGACGCCACGGATATCCTGCGCCAACTGTTGCAGATGCTGCAGGAATACCGCCACTCTGCCATCAACGGCGGCGGCTACCGGCCTCTGCTGTTCCTGTGTGCGGACAGCGTGTATCTGCGGCGCAAAAACAGCGCTCTGGAGGTGTGCCTGTTGCCCATGCCCTATGCCGCCGACATCCGGTACGCCGGTATGCCCCACGAAGCCTTGGTGGGGGACGGTGACCCGTCCTCCGACGTGGCTATGGCGGCCTATCTGTACCTGCAGATGCGGTGCGCAAGCGGCGACCCCTTTGCCGAAGAAAACCCCGTGGTGCGTCTGGCAGAACGGTGCCTGTCCCCCTTCCTGTCCCGGCGTCCCTCCTTGGAGGAACTGCTGAGCCTGTTGGAGGACCCGACCGCCGCACCGGTCAACCAACCCGACCCGGAGGACAACGGTTGGGTGGTGGTGACCGACCAGGAGGAGGAAGCGATCCTCACCCCCCGGCCCCAACCCAAGGCCCGGCAGTTTCCGTGGGTAGAAAAATGGCGCCGCAAGACCAACCGTAAGGTTAAGAAGGTCGCCAACACCCTGACCGACGTACGGGACCAGTTTGACCGGGCGCTGTCCACCGAGGACGGGGACGCCCAGGAAAACCAGGAGTAATACGATAACAAGAGATAGAGGTGCGGACTATGGACGAACGCATACAGGCTACCCAGCACAACCGGGAAATCACCACCTTTGTGTGCGGTGGGGAAACCTTTTACTTTACCATCAAGCAACGGCTGAGTGACATAGGCAAAGATAAGACCATCCGGGTGGGATACTTCGCCCAGCAGACGGACGGTGAGCAACTCAACGACCATCTGCCCCAAGGGGTGGAATACGACACCCTCTACTGCCTTAAGGAAGCCATGGTACTGCTGCCCATCGCCAAGTGCCGTCCCCAACTGCGTCAGTTCTGGGACTTTTTCCCCTTTGAGGGGGATAACCTGCGGCAGGTGGTAGCCCTGAACGACGATGCCCGAAAGATGGCCACTATGTTGCAGGAGGGGACCCTCAACCCCTACGAGGGCAACGATGTGATGCCCTTCCGGTGCGCAGTGCTGGAGCCGATGTACCGGACCTTCCGGGTGGAGGATTTTCCCACCTTCCATGAGAAGATTGACTGTCTGTTGCAGATTATTGCCGGTCTGCGCCAACTGACCGATGAACGGGTACTGCGGCAACAGCACATCGTGGCCCACCGGGACCTGAAACTGGCCAACGTGATGGTGGAGGACCGGGAGGACGGCTCCCGGCGGATGCGCATTATTGACTTCCCCAGCATTAAGTTTTTGCCGGACGACCAGAGTCAGGTAGCCGACAACACCTGTCTGGGATTTTTCTCCTACAGCAACACCGCCCCCGAGGACGTGATGCCCCAGTACAAGGTGTCCGCCAAGACGGACGTGTTTGCCCTGGGCGCTATGTTGGCGGAACTGTTTGAGGTGTGGAATTACGACGGGTGCCGCAATCCCTTGATGATGCTGTTTGAGTTGGCTAACCACGTCAACTGGGCGGATGCGGCGGAGTGCCGCCGGTTTTACGCCGACCTGGAAAAGCGGTATCCTCACCGTAGCCACGACCACCCGGGCTGGCTGGAACTGGCTCTGGACAGCCACGAAAGGAACGGTGCGTGGGACAACATTCTGCACATCTGCCCGGAGATACGCCGGCTGTTCCGTTGCGCCACCGCCATTGTCCCCAAAAACCGCATTACCCTTAATGAGTTTGAAA
>JAZRMD010000088.1:0-2756 GCA_045647285.1 Acutalibacteraceae bacterium | reverse complement strand
GGGTTGCAGACCTTGGTTATGGTGATGGTGATGATTACCGTTAATTTAGGCGTGTTTTATCTGTTGCCCTTACCGGGTTTGGGCGGCGGGCGGCTGGTGTTTTTGCTGTGGGAGGGGATCACCCGTAAGCGTGTTCCCCCCAAGTACGAGGGTATCGTGCATCTGGTGGGCATTATATTGCTCATTTTACTGATGCTGGTGGTTACCTACAGCGACGTGACCAAATTCTTTGCGTAGTCTTGAGTAAGGAGTGACACAGATGCAACGACGGATATGTAAGACGGTGACGGTGGGCGGCGTAGTCATTGGCGGCGATGCGCCTATTACCGTACAGTCTATGCTCAACGTACCGGCCGGCGATATTGCCGGTAGCGTGGAACAGGCAAAGCGGTTGCAGGCTTGTGGTTGCGACGTTATCCGTGCCGCCGTTCCGGATGGGGAGGCGGTGGCCCTCGTGGCCGCCCTGAAGGAAGCGGTGGACGTGCCCATCGTAGCGGATATTCACTTTGACTATCGTCTGGCTCTGGAAGCCGCCGCCGCCGGGGTGGACAAGATTCGCATCAACCCCGGTAATATTGGGGATGAGAGCCGTGTCAAGGCGGTGGCAGACGCCTGCCGGCAACGGGGCATTCCCATCCGTATCGGCGTCAACTCCGGCTCTTTAGAGAAGGATATCTTGCGCAAGTACGGGCATCCCACCCCCGAGGCGATGCGTGACAGCGCCTTGTACCACGCATCTTTGCTGGAAAAATTCGATTTTACCGATATCGTACTGTCCATAAAGTCCTCGGATGTGGAAACGATGGTCAACGCCTACCGGCTGACGGCAGAGGCCTGTGACTATCCCTTGCATTTGGGGGTTACCGAGGCCGGCACCGAGCGTATGGGTATGCTCAAATCCGCTGTGGGCATCGGCACCTTGCTGATGGAGGGTATCGGCGATACCATCCGGGTATCCTTGACCGCCGCCCCGGAAAAGGAAGTGACGGCTGGCATTGACCTGCTACGTGCCGCCGGTCATCGCACCGGAGAGCCGCGGTTGGTGTCCTGTCCTACCTGTGGGCGCACGGCCATTGACCTTATTGGCATTGCCGGTCAGGTGGAGGAACGGTTACGTCAGGTGCATAAGCCCATTACCGTGGCGGTGATGGGGTGTATCGTCAACGGCCCGGGAGAGGCCCGGGAGGCGGATATCGGTATTGCGGGCGGTAAGGGTCGGGCGGTACTGTTCCGCAAGGGGGAAGTGCTGTGTACCGTGGATGAACGGGATGCGGTGGAAACCCTGATGAACGAGATCGAAAAACTGTAATCATTAATCATAAAAATTCCAACGGAGGAAGTATGGAACGGCAACGATTCGGGTCGCTGTTTGGCGAGTATTTGCCTCAGGAAGGCCCATGGAAACAACTGTAAAATGCATCCGTCATCCGCATTGAGATGCGTCACGCTTCCCGTAGTATGCAGGTGGAGATCGCGAGTGACGTACATATGGATGCCGAAGACCTGTTTACAGCGGAGCAGACGGTGGCCCGTGTATTTCAGCTCCAGGCGGTGACCCTGGTGCCCCATTTTGCGCGGGGTCTGTTTACGGTGGATGTTCTGCCGTCGGTGGTGCAACACCTGAAGCGGCGTAACGTGGCGGTCAACGGCACCTTTGACGATGCACAGTACCGTCTGGAGGACAATAAACTGCAGGTGACCTTCCCTCACGGCGGCCTCAACATATTACGTGCTACCCGTACGGATGTGGCTCTGCAGGAACTTATCTACGAGCAGTACGGTCTACGGGTAGAGCTGGAGTTTTTAGGCGAAGAACGGACCCAAGAGGACGACCACTACCGTCAGATGATGGAACAGGCCGACCGGGAAGAAGCCCAACGGGCCGCCGAACGGGCCGCCGAACGGGCGGCTCAAGCCGCCGCTATGCCCAAACCGGCGGAAGGCGGCGAGCCGGCCCGACCGGGTAAACCGGCTGACCCCACACGTCCGTCGGCGGACGGACTGCCGGTGTATCTGGATACGGCACAGCCGGTGGTGGGCGCCCCTATCAAGGAACGTCCCACCCCCATTAAGGATTTGGAAGCTGACGGCTCTATGGTCACCGTTTGGGGCGAGATCTTCAAGATCGACGCCGGCGAAAACCGGGATGGCACCAAGAGCCGCTTTACCCTGCTCATTACCGACCTGACCAGTTCGGTGGCCTTGAGTCTGTGGCTGGACAAGAAGAAGGATGCCCAGACCATCGCCGCCGTGGAGGGCCTTAAGACGGGGGATAATATCGTGGTCAGTGGCCGCTACGACTACAATGAGTTTGCCAAGGCCAATCAGATTCGTCCCCGGTCCATATCCATCGTCACCCGGTATCAGCGTCAGGACCTGGCTTTGGAAAAACGGGTGGAGCTGCATATGCACACCAAGATGTCCTCTATGGACGGCGTTTCCGAAGCCAAGGACCTGGTCAAACGGGCCGCCGCCTTTGGACACAAGGCGGTTGCCATTACCGACCATGGCGTGGTACAGGCCTTCCCGGATATTATGAACACGGCGGAGGAACTGGCCGGTAAAGGCAAGGATATCAAGATCCTTTACGGTATGGAAGCCTACTACGTCAACGATATGGTAGCGGTGGTTAACGGGGAGGACGACAGCCCTCTGGACGGCGAATGCATCGTCTTTGATATCGAAACCACCGGCCTTAATGCCGCCACCGAGCGCATTACTGAGATCGGTGCCGTGCGGATGGTGGGCGGCGAGGT
>JAZRMD010000087.1:0-3405 GCA_045647285.1 Acutalibacteraceae bacterium | reverse complement strand
CGTACCGCCGGCTTCAGCACCACCGATGCCGGTACACTGACCAACGGCAGTAAGTTGCTGACCATCCTGTATATGTTTATTGGCGGCAGTCCCGGCTCCACCGCCGGCGGCATTAAAACCACTACCTTTGCCGTATTGGTCCTGTACGCCATCTCCGAAATTACCCGGCGGAGAGAAACCAACGCTTTTGGCCGACATATCCTGGAAAGCCATCACCGTCGGGCGGCATCCATTGCTCTATACAATTTTCTTCTCGGTTTGGGTGCCGGATTACTGGTGTGCGGTTTGCACCCAGCCATATCTATGGCAGACGTGTTGCTGGAAACCTTTTCGGCCATCGGCACAGTGGGCATGAGTACCGGCATCACCCGTGAACTGGGCGCCATCAGTCGTTCCGCCCTTATATTCTTGATGTATTGCGGCCGGGTGGGAAGCATTTCTTTCTCTATGGCTGTGTTTGAAAAGCGCATCCGCCCCCCTGTCAGCCAACCGGCGGAAACGGTAATTATCGGATAAAAGGAAGGAGAATAGCAAATGAAAAAGTCATTTCTCATCGTCGGCGTCGGCTCCTTTGGTAAACACTTGTGCAAAAGCCTGGCAGAACAGGGTGCCGAAACTCTGATCGTAGACAAATGCGCCGAAAAGGTGGAAGCGCTGTTGCCTATTGCCACCAGCGGCAAAATCGGTGATTGCACCAATCCAGAGGTGCTTCGCTCCTTTGGTGTGGCCGACTTCGACGCCTGTTTTGTGTGCATCGGCGAGGATTTCCACAACAGTCTGGTGGTAACCGACCTTCTCAAAGAATTGGGCGCTAAAAAAATATTTAGCGAAGCGACCCAAGAGATGCAGGAAAAATTCCTGCGGCTGGGTGGTGCCGACCAGGTAGTGTTTCCGGAAAAAGATATCGCCTACCGCCTGGCGGTAATGGAGTGTTGCGATAGCGTGTTTGACTTTGTGGCCTTGGCCGGGGATTACGGTATCTTTGAGATCGCCACCCCTCGCTCTTGGGCAGGACAAACACCCCGGCAATTAAACGTACGTATGCAGTACAACCTGAACATACTGGCCGGGCGCATTGACCAAGATATCCACCCCATTATGGATGCGGATTACTGCTTTAGCGAACAGGAGCATCTGCTGGTGATGGGGCACATTGACGACGTAAAAAAGTTGAAAGATTGAACAAGAGGTACATATGAAAACAAACATCATTCTCATCGGCATGCCCTCTTGCGGCAAAAGTACCATTGGGCGGCGATTGGCAACGCTTCTGGGCTACGACTTTATTGACACCGACGACATCATCATACAGCAAAACGGCTGTGAGTTACGGGATATCATCCGCAACGAGGGACTGGACGGTTTTCGCCAACGGGAAGAAGACGCTTGTTGCTCGGTGGACGCCCACCATACCGTCATCGCTACCGGCGGCAGGGCCATCTATTCCAAGGAGGCTATGGAATATATGGCAAAACTGGGTAAAGTTGTTTACCTTGCCATCCCCTTAGTCACCCTGAAACGCCGCATCGGTGACCCGGTAGCCCGTGGCGTGGCTATGGCGCCCGGTATGACCTTAGAGGACTTATATAACGAGCGTGTGCCCCTGTATGAAGCCTACGCCTCTATGGTTATGGAAGAAGCGGATGACGATACGGTTGACACCGTTGCCCAGGCGCTGGCCTCTCTGCTTAGCAAATAAGTTCACATCCCCTTTCTAAGCACATATAGTGTAAAAGAAAGGGGATGATTTTTTTGGCTATCAAAATCTACATTGACCAGGGACACAACCCGCAAGGGATCAATGCGGGGGCAGAAGGGTTTGGTCTGCGCGAACAGGATATCACCTACCCTGTGGGCATCTATCTGCGTGACATTCTCAACGAGGACGGTCGGTTTATGGCACGAACATCCCGCAACAGTCCGGACGAGGTGTTGGGCACCAGTAACGCCACCAGTCTTGCCACACGTGTCAACGGCGCCAACAGTTGGCCGGCCGACTACTTTATCAGCATCCATTGTAATGCCAACGAAAACCCGGCAATCAACGGCACCGAGGTGTACGTATTCCGGCGCGAAAGTGTTGCCGGCGACCTGGCGCAAGCGGTGTTAGACGCCATCGTAAACCGAGTAGGAACTAAGGATAACGGCGTACGCACCAACCCTTCCTTGTACGTCCTGCGCCGCACGACCATGCCGGCCATCCTGGTGGAATTGGGATACATCACCAATGAAACGGACGCTCAAAAACTGGTTAACGACCAATACGCATTTGCCTACGCCATCTACGAGGGGCTATGTAACTATCTGGGATTGACCCCCACCGTGGGAACATAAGAAAGAGGAGAGGGATTTCCCCTCTCCTCTTAATTTATTTAGTTCCGGTGGAGCCAAACCCGCCTTCTCCGCGCACCGTGTCGCTCAAGGCATCCGCCTGTTGATACTCCGCCGTCAGATAAGGAACCAACACCAGTTGGGCAATTCGCGCACCGGCGTCTACCGTCTGGTGAAGGCTGCCGTGATTGTGCAAAGCCACCATAATCTCGCCGCGATAGTCAGCGTCAATGACGCCTACCTTGTTGGCCGGTGCCAGACCACGCTTGGTAGCCAGACCGCTACGGGCACATACAAGGCCCACATACCCCTGCGGAATCTCCACCGCAATACCGGTGTGAATCAGTATCGTTTCTCCTGCCGCCAGGGTTACCGGGCCATCCATCACCGCATACAGGTCGGCACCTGCCGCCCATTGGCTGCCATAAGTAGGCGTAATCGCTCGTTCGTCCAGCTTAACAAACCGTACCATCTGCCGCATAGGTTATCTCTCCGTTTCGTCATTTTTTTCATAATAGCATAGAATTATCACTATTGCAACCAAAAGAAACAGTCCCTCTCAAAAAAGAGAAGGACTGTTGTCGTTACTTATGCCGTACGGATGGAATCTCTCTTGCGACCAATAATCTGAACAACTGCCACCAGACCTACCAGCGCAAGGCCAATGATATCGGTAACCAAACCGGGATAGATCAGCAACAGACCGCCGGCCGCACTAATAATCCGTTCGTACCAACTCATATGGCGCAGGAAGTACCCCTCCAAAGACGCCGATACGCCAAAGATACCCACCAAAGAGGTAACGCAGATAAGGATAACCTCCCACACGGTGGTGTCAATAAACAGCATAGCCGGGTTAAGGGCAAACACGTAAGGAACGATAAAGGCGCCGATGGCCAACTTGGTGGCGGTAAATGCCGTCTTCATAGGGTTGGCTTGAGCAATCGCCGCACCGGCGTAAGCCGCCAACGCCACCGGAGGCGTCAGGTCGGCCACAATACCGAAGTAAAACACGAAGAAGTGAGCCGCAATCATAGGCACACCCATCTGTACCAGAATGGGAGCGCAGGTGGC
>JAZRMD010000086.1:0-3813 GCA_045647285.1 Acutalibacteraceae bacterium | reverse complement strand
CGGTTGGTGTACTCCACCTGCACCTTCGCTCCTGAGGAGAACGAAGGGGTTATCGCCCGTTTCCTCAACGAACATCCGGATTTCTCCTTGCAGGTCATAGATGTGCCGTGGGGGGCCCCCGGTTTTGCCCTTGACGAAATTCGGTCATTCCTCCCGTCAATTTCTTGCGAACAAGACCTGACCGGCTGTCGCCGTATATTCCCCCATCAAGGTGGAGAGGGTCACTTCATCGCCCTTTTGACCCGACAAGGGAACGGTGTGCGGACACCATCCGTCTATCGCTTTCCCGAGAAAGACCCCAACCGAGAGGCAGCCAAGGCGTTGTACGATAGTTGTTTTCTCTCCCCTGCCGACGGCCACTTTGTTACCTTTGGCAGCCAGGTACGCCTGTTACCGCCCCAGCTCCCGGATATCACCGGGTGTCACGTGGTAGCCGCCGGCGTAGCCGTAGCTGAGGTGTGCAAAAATCGCTTGGAGCCAGTACACGGTCTCTATCTCGCCTCCTCTATGGCTGATTGTCGTCAAAAAATCAACTTATCCCTTGACGACCCACGACTGACCGCCTTCCTGCACGGTGAAGAGATACCCAACGACAAGGAAAACGGTTGGACGGCCGTCTGTGTGGCCGGCATACCGGTTGGCTTTGGAAAAGCCGTGGGAAATCGACTGAAAAACCGGTATCCCAAGGGGTTGCGTTTGTTATAACCCTCCATAACCCCCGTATGCACGATCGTTATTTTTATTATTTTTCATCATTTTTGCGTGTAAGTATTGCAAAATGGTAAGAAATAATATAGAATAAGAGCGTTGTATTGTTACCTTTTTAACAGGCAATCATTATTTTGAGAAAGGAAGTCCCATTATGAGCTATTTGAACAAGAAAAACGTGGAAGACCTGAAGGTAGCCGGCAAGCGTGTGCTTGTCCGTTGCGACTTCAATGTACCGCTGAAGAACGGTGTCATCACCGACGAAAACCGCATCGTGGCTGCCCTGCCCACCATCCAGTATCTGATTGACAACGGCGCCAAGGTAATCCTTTGCTCCCACCTTGGTAAGCCGAAGGGTGAACCGAAGCCTGAACTGTCCTTGGCTCCCGTAGCTGCTCGTCTGACCGAGAAGCTGGGCAAGGAAGTCGTGTTTGCCGCCGACGATACGGTTGTTGGCGAAAATGCCAAGGCCGCCGTTGCCGCTATGAAGGACGGCGACGTGGTGCTGCTGCAGAACACCCGTTACCGTGCTGAAGAGACCAAGAACGGCGAGAACTTCTCTGCGGAACTGGGCTCTCTGTGCGACCTGTTTGTCAACGACGCTGTTGGTGCTGCGCACCGTGCGCACTGCTCCACCGTGGGTGTGGCTTCCTTTGTTGAAGAATCTGCCAACGGCTATCTGATGGCCAAGGAAGTAAAGTATCTGGGTAGCGCTGTTAACGATCCGGCCCGTCCCTTTGTAACGATTCTGGGCGGTGCGAAGGTTGCCGATAAGCTGAACGTTATTGAGAACTTGCTGAACAAGGCTGACACCCTGATCATCGGTGGCGGTATGGCCTACACCTTCCTGGCGGCCAAGGGTTACTCTGTAGGCACCTCCCTGCTGGACGAGGAGAAGATCGATTACTGCCGCGAGATGATGGCTCGTGCCCAGGAGAAGGGCGTCAAGATCCTGCTCCCCGTGGATTGCACCATCGCCAAGGAGTTCCCCGATCCCATTGACGGTGACATTGATGTGTCTGTGGTTGCCGCTGACGCCATCCCCGCGGATATGATGAGCCTGGATATCGGTCCGGCTACCGCCGAACTGTTTGCCGCCGAAGTGAAGAATGCCAAGACCGTTGTGTGGAACGGGCCTATGGGCGTGTTTGAGAACCCCACCCTGGCTAAGGGTACCATGGCTGTTGCCAAGGCTATGGCCGAGACCGACGCCGTGACCGTAATCGGTGGTGGCGACTCTGCTGCGGCTGTGAACACCCTGGGCTTTGGCGATAAGATGACGCATATCTCCACCGGCGGGGGTGCCTCCCTGGAATTCCTGGAGGGTAAGGAACTGCCCGGTATTTCCGCTATGACCGACAAATAAGTAAGGAGCGATAGAATTATGGGTAAGTATGTAATTGCCGGTAACTGGAAAATGAACAAGACCCCCGATGAGGCTACCGCCCTCATCAACGAGATCAAGCCTCTGGTGGCCGATGCTTCCTGCGACGTAGTGGTAGGCGTTCCCTTCGTGGATCTGCCGGCTGCTCTGGAAGCCACTAAGGGCACCAACATCGGCGTTGCCGCCCAGAACTGCTACTGGGAAAAATCCGGTGCTTTCACCGGCGAAATTGCCGCTGATATGCTCCGTGCTATGGGTGTAGGCTACGTTATCCTGGGCCACAGCGAACGGCGCACTTACTTTGGTGACACGGACGCTACCGTCGCCAAGCGTGTGCGTGGCGCCCTGGACGCCGGCCTCACCGTTATCCTCTGCGTGGGTGAATATCTGGAACAGCGTGAACTGGGCATCACCACCGAGGTGGTGGCTATGCAGACCAAGATTGCTCTCAATGGCGTCAGCGCTGACGAACTCAGCCGTGTGATTATCGCCTATGAGCCGGTATGGGCCATCGGCACCGGCAAGACGGCTACTGCCGCACAGGCCGATGAGGTTTGTGCCGAAATCCGTCAGGTGTTAACCGGTCTGTACGACGAAAAGACTGCTCGCGCAGTGACCATTCAGTACGGCGGTTCTATGAACGCAGCTAATGCGGCAGAACTGTTGGCGATGCCGGACGTAGACGGTGGTCTTATCGGCGGCGCTTCCCTGAAGCCCAACGACTTTGCCACTATTGTTGCGGCCGCAAAATAATTCAATTTCGTTATCCGAGGGCGGACACTTCCCTGTCCGCCCTCCCTGATTGAAAGGCGGTTTATTCTGTGAAAAAACCTGTAACTCTCATTATTATGGACGGATTTGGCATTAATCAAAGCGACTACGGCAACGCCATTAAGTCCGCCGCTACGCCCAACCTAACCAAGTTGTTTGCTAACAATCCCACCACGCAGATCGGTGCCTCCGGTCTGGACGTAGGTCTGCCGGACGGTCAGATGGGTAACAGCGAGGTGGGTCACACCAACATCGGCGCCGGTCGTGTGGTGTACCAGATGTTGGTGCGCATTTCCAAGTCCATTCAAGACGGCGACTTCTTTGATAACAAGGCCTTGTTGGACGCCATGGCCAACTGTAAGCAGAACGATAGCGCTCTGCATCTTATCGGACTGCTGTCTGACGGCGGTGTTCATAGCCATATCGAGCATCTTTACGGCCTGCTGGAGATGGCTAAGCGCAACGGCGTTTCCAAGGTGTACGTACACGCCCTTCTGGATGGTCGTGACGTGCCCCCCACCTCCGGCATCGACTACGTCCGTGACTGCTGTGATAAGATGAAAGAGATGGGGATCGGCAAGATCGCTACCGTTATGGGTCGCTATTACGCCATGGACCGTGACTTTGCCTGGGACCGTGTAGAAAAGGCGTATGCCGCCATGGTATACGGCGAAGGTGCCAGCGCCTGCTGTCCGGTCAAGGCTGTGGAAGATTCCTATGCAGCGAACGTAACGGATGAGTTTGTTGTTCCCACCGTCTGCGATACGGACGGCACCATCCACAATAACGACAGTGTGGTATTCTTCAACTTCCGTCCCGACCGGGCCCGTCAGATTACCCGTACCTTTGTGGATGCCGACTTTGACGGATTTGAGCGCAAAAACGGATTCTTCCCCCTGCACTACGTCTGTATGACTCCCTATGACGCTACTATGCCCAACGTGACCATC
>JAZRMD010000085.1:0-5789 GCA_045647285.1 Acutalibacteraceae bacterium | reverse complement strand
GTTATGATGGCTTGTTAGCCGATTATGTTACGCAACATAACGCCACGGTGGTGGTAAAGGGCCTACGGGCTGTGACGGACTTTGAATATGAGTTTCAGATGGCTCTGACTAATCGCAAACTTAATCCACATGCCGAAACGGTATTCCTGACGACTACGGCGGAACATATGTATCTGTCGTCCAGTCTGGTTAAGCAGGTTGCCCACTACGGCGGCGACGTTTCCGACTTGGTTCCTCCGTGTATTTTACCGGATATCATAAATAAATATAGAAAGGGAAATGAAGATGAACGCTAATATTGAGGAGATTTTGGAGCAGATTGACGATATGCTGGATGCCGCCTGGGCTATGCCTCTGTCCGGTGGTAAGGTGGTAGTGGATGCGGAGCGTATGCGCAATATGCTAGACGCTATTCGCGCCAATATGCCCGGTGAGGTCCGTCAGGCTACGGCGATCGTGGCAGACCGCGCTAAGATCATCAGCGCCGCCAAAAAGGAAGCAGAAGACATTATCCGTGGCGCCGAAGAACGCCGCGAGCAGATTCTTTCCCACGAAGAGATCGTGATCCAGGCGCAGGAAAAGGCCAATGAGATTCAGATGCAGACTCAGAAGCGAGCACGGGATATGCGTAAGACAGCCCAGGAGTTTACGGATGACCTGCTTCGCCAGACGGAGGAGACACTTGCTCAGCAGATGGCTCAGGTCCGTCAAGCGCGTCAGTCTATTCGTAACGCCCATCCGCCCAAATCGCCCGATTCCGCCGAATAAGAATTAAAAGGCAGAAGGATTTCAACATTGAAATCCTGCTGCCTTTTTTGTGCTTATTATTTCGATTTAAAACTATCCTTAAGCGAAACGGCGCGATTAAATACGAGATGACCAGGGCGACTGTCCTTATTATCCACCGCAAAGTAACCCAGACGCATAAACTGATAGGAATCCGGTGCCTCACTGTCCGCAAGACAGGCTTCCAGCTTACATCCGGTACGAACTTCTAAGGAGTCGGGGTTAAGACAGGTAAGGAAGTCCTTATCGCCGGCATCCGGATCAGCATCCGCAAAGAGGTTGGAATACAGACGCACCTCTGCGTCCACAGCCGTGGCGGCGTCTACCCAATGGATGGTACTCTTAACCTTACGGCCGTCTGCGGTGTTGCCGCCTTTGCTGTCGGCATCGTACTCGGCTAACACCTCGATGACGTTGCCATGTTCGTCCTTAACACAACCAACGCATTTGACCACATAGGCCGACTTTAGACGCACCTCGTTGCCGGGGAACATCCGGAAATAACCCTTGACCGGCTCTTCCATAAAGTCATCAGCTTCGATCCACAGATGTTTGGAGAAGGTGACCGGTCGGGTACCATCTTCCGGCTTGGCCGGGTTGTTTTCCACCTCAAATACGTCTTGCGCACCCTCCGGATAGTTGACGATGGTCAGCTTGACAGGCTGTAATACCGCCATCGCACGACGGGCGTTTTCGTTCAGGTCCTCGCGTAGACAAGCCTCCAGCAATGCCACTTCTACCGTATTAGGCACCTTGGCAACGCCAATTTTCTCACAGAAGGTACGGATGGAGGCAGGGGTGTAACCACGCCGCCGCAAACCGCAGAGGGTAGGCATACGGGGGTCGTCCCAACCGCAAACAAAACCTTCTTCCACCAACTTGCGCAGCTTACGCTTGGACATAACGGTGTAGTTGATACCTAACCGAGCAAACTCAATCTGTCGGGGATTGGCATCAATATCCACGTTTTCTACCACCCAGTTGTATAGGGGACGGTGATCTTCAAACTCCAGGGAACATAGAGAGTGGGTAATACCCTCCATCATATCCTCTATGGGGTGAGCAAAGTCGTACATGGGATAGATGCACCACTTGTTACCCTGGCGATGGTGATGTGCGTGGTTGATACGGTAGATAACGGGATCACGCATGTTGAAGTTGCCGCTGGCTAAGTCGATCTTGGCACGTAAGGTCATAGTGCCGTCAGCAAACTCGCCGGCACGCATTCTGGCAAACAGGCTAAGACTTTCGGTGGCCGGACGGTCACGATACGGACTTACAGCCGGATGGGTCAGGTCGCCACGGTTTTCCCGTACCTGGTCGGGAGTCTGTTCACAGACATAAGCGAGTCCTTTGTTGATCAGTCCCACAGCCTGTTCATACATCACTTCAAAGTAGTCCGAAGCATAGTAGAAACGGTCACCCCAATCAAATCCCAACCAGTGGATGTCCTCCTTGATGGCATCCACAAACTCTTCGTCCTCTTTGGTGGGATTGGTGTCATCCATACGCAGATTACATAGACCGTTGTACTTCAATGCTGTGCCAAAATCAATGCACAGCGCTTTGGCGTGGCCGATATGCAGGTAGCCGTTGGGCTCCGGCGGAAAACGGGTATGCACCGCCTTGCCGTAACAACGGCCGCCTTCCTGCAGTTCTTCATCAATGATGGCGTGAATAAAATTAGTAGAAGCAGTAGTTTCAGACATAGCGTTCACCTCAGGTTTTGTTTTCAAAGGTATGGATGGCTTTGTCAAGACGGTCGTAGACCTCTTGTACGCCCAGTTGTTGCATAATAGAGCAAAGGTCGGGGGTCATACGGCGACCGGTTACGGCCAAACGAATGATGGTGCTAACGTCACCGACGTGTCCCTTGAACTCCTCAGGATTTTTCTTATATTCCTTAACGTCGGGACTGAAGCCCAAGGCGGAACAGATACTCTTGACGGTCTCAAACCACACTTGCTTATCTTCATCCGCCTTATAGACGGAGCTATAAGCCTTGAGAACGGCCGCTGCGTCGGCGGAGGAGATGTTCTCCGGTAGTTCCAGATCGTTTTTATACAGTTCCGTAAAGAAGTAGGATACGTAATCCGGCACGTCACTCCAACGGGCGATATCTTTACGCGGCTTGGCGTTACCACGGTCAATGGCAAAGATGCCCTCGGTATAGACAGGGTCGCGCCGTAGAAGTTTAGCAAAATCCGGAGCATACTCGTCGGCCCAGGCCACTACCTGTGCGGCCACGGTGGCGGCATCCATACGGGCAATGACCGTCTTACTTACGTCGTTGAGCTTGTCCAGGTCAAACAGAGCGCCGGAAACACTCATTTTTTTAAGATTAAACTTAAATGTGTTCAGAGGCGCTGTGGGGTTGGCACGACGCCAATCCTCAAAGTCGCTGTTGGCAATGGTCAGCAGATACTCCAACACGCTGGCAGCCGGGTATCCTTGCTGGGCGTAAAAGTGCATAGCTGCTTGGGGGTCCTTGCGCTTGGAGAGTTTGCGCTTGTTACCGTTATCCTCCACCATAATGGGGCTGACATGGGCGTATTTGGGCGGCTTAAACCCTAAGGTCTTAAACAACTGGATATGCTTGGGTACAGACGATATCCATTCGTCACCACGAATAACGTGGGTGGTACGCATTAGATGGTCGTCAACAGCATGGGCAAAGTGATAGGTGGGGATGCCGTCCGACTTCAGCAGAACGATATCTTCATCGTTTTCCGGCATCTCGATGGCGCCCTTGATCATATCGTCAAACTTAATGCGGTTTTCTTCGTTTCCCTCAGAGCGCAGACGCACCACGTAGCTGTCGCCGGCCTGTATGCGTAGTAATGCATCTTCAGGAGAGATCGAGCGACATACCGCATACGGACCGTAGTAACCGGTGCGGTCCTTATTGGCTTCCTGCTTTTCACGGGCGCTTTGCCGTTCTTCTTCGGTGCAGAAGCAGGGATAGGCTTTGTTTTCTGCCACCAGACTCTTGACGAATGCCTGATAGATAGCCGCACGACAGCTCTGCTGATAAGGACCGTAGTCACCGCGAATCTCTCCGGGGGCCACAAAACCCTCGTCAATGGTCAGACCAAAGTCCTTCATTCCCTTGAGTATATCGTCAGCGCCGCCTTCCACCTCGCGCTTCTTGTCGGTGTCTTCCAGACGGAAGAAAAACACACCCTCGGAAGCGTCCGCCGTCAGACGGTTAACCAGCGATGTGAAAAAGGTCCCCAGATGCAAGTAGCCGGTGGGGGAGGGAGCTATACGTGTAACGCGCGCCCCCTCCTTGAGTTGACGGACAGGGTACAACTCTTCATAATCGGCAGGAGTCTTATCAATATTCGGAAACATTGCCTCTGCCAATGCAGTATAAACAGTCATATTTGACCTCCTAACACTCTAATCTTATATATTTTACATTTATATATTGAAAATGTCAACGGAAGTGTGGTAATATGTAGTAAGGATTTTTGCATTTTAGGAAGGAATTAGCATTATGGAGAATCAAGAACGCAAAAAAAGAGCCTTAAGTTGTATTCAGCCTACCGGTACTCCCACCTTGGGCAACTATCTGGGAGCCCTGCGTAACTGGGTACAGATGCAAGAAGAGTTTGATTGCTTCTTCGCTGTGGCCGACCTGCACGCTATTACCGTTCGTCAGGAGCCGGCTAAACTACGTCAGCAGATTACCGAGATGTTTGCCTTGTTGATGGCTATCGGTCTGGACCCTCAGAAGAGCCTGCTGTTCGTACAGTCCCATGTGCCTGCACACACACAGTTGTCGTGGCTTCTATCCTGTAACACGCAGTTTGGCGAGTTGTCCCGTATGACGCAGTTTAAGGATAAGTCTGCCAAGCATGCCGATAATATCAATCTGGGTCTGTTTGCCTATCCTACCTTGATGGCAGCGGATATTTTGCTGTATCAGCCGGATTACGTGCCCGTAGGCGCCGATCAGAAGCAGCATTGCGAACTGTCTCGGGATATTGCGGAACGGTTTAACGGTGTTTATGGTAACACCTTTGTGGTGCCGGAACCGTATATTATGAAAACCGGCGCTCGTGTGCGTTCGCTTCAGGATCCCACCAAGAAGATGTCCAAATCAGACGAAAATGTTAATTCCTTTATTTCTCTTAAGGACGATAAGGATACTGTCATCCGTAAATTCCGTCGTGCGGTGACCGATAGCGAAGCTAAGGTACGTTACGCTGAGGGTAAAGACGGCATCAACAATATGATGGAGATTTACAGCGCCATAACCGGAATGTCCTTAGAAGCTATTGAAGATGCTTTTGATGGTAAGGGGTACGGTGACTTTAAGTCTGCTGTGGGTGAAGCGGTGGCCAACGAGTTGGCACCCATGCAGGAGCGCATGCATCTGCTCCTGTCCGACAAGGCGCAGTTAGAGCAACTGATGCGTGAAGGCGCCGCTAACGCTTCCCGTGTGGCCGGTCGCACGTTGGCGAAGGCACAGAAAAAGATGGGGTTTGTACAGCTGTGATTACACACCGGTCAGATCAAATAGGGGAATCATATGGGTCCCCGTGCTTTCCCTGTCCTGAACATATCCGTTGGTGATACCCACATTGGTCATATGCGTCCATACCTTTTCGCATTCTCTGGCTGTCAATGAACGTTGTAGCTCCTTGTGGGCGGCAATGTCGCCCATGGGCGTGTATTGAAACATCAGGCTCACCCAGAATTTATCTTTGTGTTGTGCTAACCAATCCAATACAGCGATGGATTCCTGCGTGTGTCCTGGTAACACCAGGTGCCGCACGATGGTGCCTTTTTGGATGATACCGTTATGGTCCATCTCTACCGGTCCGGTTTGCTCTGCCATGGTCAATATGGCTTTTTGTGCATATTCTGCGTAATTATCCACACGGGACAGAGCAGACGCCAGTTGATTACTTACGTATTTGCAGTCCGGTAGGTATACGTCAATATAGCCATCTAACATGGCAATGGTTTCCACTCGCTCGTAGCCGCTGGAATTG
>JAZRMD010000084.1:0-2345 GCA_045647285.1 Acutalibacteraceae bacterium | reverse complement strand
GATGGCGGTCACGATGGTGGCCACGTCCTCCGCCGGCAGGTCGGTCTTCTGCAACAGGCAAAAAGCCATGGCGCCGCCACTCTGGCTATGCTCCACCCGGTTGACCAAATTACCGATATCGTGCAGGTAGGCCGCCATCTGTGCCAGTTCCACCTGATGGGCGTCGTAGCCCATAGTTTCCAGTATATACCGGGCGGTATCCGCTACCTTGCCCACGTGGGCAAAACTATGCTCTGTAAAGCCCAAGGCCTTTAATGACTCGTCCGCCCTCTGGATAAGGGCGTGTATGGACGGGTCCTGCCGCAATTGTGCATAGGTCATCAATATTTCCTCCTAAATATGGGTGGCGATTGCCTCGTTAATGGTCTGACGGATACGCAGGAAGTCCTCCGGCTCCACCACGCAGGTGAAGAAGGTCAACTCTCCGTCAAAAAGGCTGTCCAGCAGATCGCACACCGTCTGCCGGTCGGTAAGCGCTTCCAGCGTCTGCAGCACGCGCATATCGCATACGCCTTCGCCAAACACCTTCAGGCGAATGGACGGCAGACAGGTACCGTCAAATCCGGGATACACCACGTAGGGACTGCCGTTGGTCATCTCGTACATGCCGGGGGTGCTGCACACGTCGGATACGCCGTGGCTCATACAACCGTAATAGTAGTTGTAGCCCCAATGCAAAAATCCCTTAATGTCATAACGGTACATCTGCATACCAATAATGCGGTTTCGAGGAGAGCAGAGGGTGATGAGGCGGTTGCTCAACCCCTTGATCACCGCACCGCCGGTGTAGTAGCACCACAGCTTGTCGCAGTTTCCCAGGAAGGGGACAATGCTGTGGGTGTTGACAATGGGAATCTCCGCCAAGCCTTGCTCGTACAGCTCGTAGTGGGACAACGCATCCCCCAGCATACAACCATCCAGCAGGTCCGCCACCACGTCCCGGGCAGCCCGGTAGTCGTCGGCCATATCGGCTCGGGGCTCATCGGAAATGTGGTAAAGCACCTTATCGTCCAGGCCTTCAGTCTGCAAGAAGGGACGCAGGGCGGTAATATAGGCACGCAGGAAACGGGCGTACTCGCCGGTGGCCGGGGTGTCCCAACCAAAGATGCGCCTCTCCTCCCCCTGCACGGTGGCCACCACCTTGGGAGCTGCCTTGGCGCCCCATTGGGTAAAGAAATGGCTGTGTTCAAAGTGGGTGGCTCCAGCCTGCCGGCATACGTCCAGATACCGCTTCATCAGCGTAAAGTCAAAGGTATAATCGCCATCTTCGGTGACGGCAACCTTCACCAACTGGGCGGTGGCTCTTTCGGTGCCCACCGGTGTATCCAACGGCGGTGTAAACGCCGGGAGTAAGATCATATTCATCCCGTGACGGGTAGCCACCCGCACATAATCGGATAAAATCTCAAAGAAGGTATCGTCAAACATCCCGGTCCGGTGCAGGTCGCATAGACAATCGGCATGGAACCAGTTGGTATACAGCAAGGTCTGTTCCGGCAACAGAGCGTCCAACAGGCAAACCGTAGCCGTCTGCTCGCCCACACACTCCTGTGTGCGCTGGTCGTGGAAACGGACCGTCACCACATATTGGCCGGCCGGCAGAGGGTCGCCGTCTTCATTGACGGTAAACCACAGGGACTGCCAACTGTCCGCCACGGCGGTGATGAGATGTTTTTCGCCCTTTTCGTACCAACGGGGGACCCACACGCTCTCATCAGCCACGGGAGGGTTGAGCAAACGGGGACGTAAAATATCCGGGTACAAGCCGGGGACCGTCCGTTCGCCCAATCCATCACCGCCGTTGCGAGGATCCACCACGGGAACGTAGTCCATCCGATAGTGGCGAATGGGCAAAGAGGCCGCCTCTATCCGCACGTACAGGGGGATATTTCCCCCATCGGTCTTGTACGCAATCTGAAAGGAAAAGGGCTCGTTGCGCAACACCGTACCGCCAGCATACTCCGTCTGGGGTATCTCTTCGGGATACACCTTGTGCAAAGAACTCAACAGCTTGGTCGTTAGGGCCATATCCATCACCTGCAATCCCAAATTTTCACAGATATATCATACCACGGAAAAACGCAAAAAGTCAATAGAAAGAGACGCACACCAAACCGTGTGCGTCTCTTGTTTTAACTGTGAAGTTATTCCGCTTTACGGGCTTCTATAACCTTGGCGGCCACCGGCTGAGGCGCTTCCTCATACCGTTCAAAGCCCAACGTGAACCAACCGCGACCCTGGGTGGTGGACCGTAGCATAGTGGCGTAGTCGCCCATCTCGCCCTGAGGGACCTCCGCCTCAATGCAGGTCAGATCATCTTCTGCCGGGTTCATACCCAACACCCG
>JAZRMD010000083.1:0-7912 GCA_045647285.1 Acutalibacteraceae bacterium | reverse complement strand
ACTATCTTACATAAAGGGTGATAATTATGGGATTTAAAAGATGGTTGTTGCGTCTGTGGCGGTGGCTGTGCCGGGAGCCGGGGCATTATATTAACGGTAGCGACGTGTTGCCACCGCCCTTGACGGCGCAGGAGGAAAATGCGCTATTGGGGCGTCTGCATACGGGAGATGAACACGCCCGGGATATACTGATTACCCATAACCTACGTCTGGTGGTGTATATTGCCCGGAAGTTTGAGAGCTCCGGGGTGGGTCTGGAGGATCTCATATCCATCGGCACCATCGGACTGATCAAGGCGGTGCGCACCTTCTGCCCCGGTCGCAATATTAAGCTCGCCACCTATTCGTCCCGTTGCATAGAAAACGAGATACTGATGTATCTGCGTAAAAACGCACAAAAACGGGGAGAGATATCTCTGGATGAGCCACTCAACGTGGATTGGGATGGTAATGAACTGCTCCTGTCGGATATCCTCGGCAGCGACCCGGACGAGGTAAGCCGCCGTATGGAGCAGGAGGCGGAACGCCAACAACTGATGCGGTGTGTGGAACGCCTGTCCCCCCGGGAACAGCGCATTATGCACCTGCGGTTTGGCATCTGTGGAGAAAAGGAACATACCCAGAAGGAGGTAGCCGACCTGTTGGGCATCTCCCAATCGTACATATCCCGGCTGGAAAAACGCATCATCCGCCGTCTGCGTGAAGATATGGAGAGGGTATAAGAAAAAGCCGTCCGTTGCGGACGGCTTTTCCCTATTGCACGTACGTTTGGGTGGTAACGGTGCGGTATTTCATTACGTCGGGGAGCAGGGCGTATACATCCTTCAAGTATACGGTGTTATACATATACGCCTCTGTCAGGGTGAACACTTTTTCGTCGGTTACGATGTAGATGCCCATATCATACGGCTTGCACAGATAGTGGGCGTAGATGGTGTAACCGCCTAGGGTGGTTTCCGCTTCCGAGCGACTGTTTCGGTAATAGGCGTGGTACACCGTTGCGGTGTTGCGTGTATTGCGAATGGCCACCTCACCGAGCGAGGAGATGTCTTGGGTATTGGCATACTCTCCCAGATAGACTTTTAGATGTCTGTCCCGATTCAAGTACCGATCTTCCTGCAGTTCATTCCTGTCTTCGTCCAGATAAGCCTCGTGGCGGCTTTCCAGTTCCTTCTGCCGTGCGGTCAGTAGCGTTTGTGCCCGGCGGCTGTCCACGTTGTAGGCACGGATATCGTGCTTGACCCCATATGGGAGTTTGCGCACACAGGTTTCCACCGCCTGCCGGGCCACTTCTTCGTTGGGATCGTCACACAACTCCAACAGATACGGCACCGCCCCGTCGGATAACCGTCCCAGCTCGTATACGTCCACCGTTTCCAGAGCGCCCCGGCGATAGGCTTCCACGTTGTACCGGGCAATGACCGTGTCCACGTCTGCGTACGACATGGCAAGACTTATCAGGGTCACGGCCACGACGATGGTGCGCATATACGGATACCGCGGTGCAAACAACCGGATACCCACACCGATAATGGCTGTCCCCAGCATCAGCATAAACACCGAGGTGAATATACGCAACCGGGTCATGCCAAAGGACCCTACGTACAGCCCCATCTTAGCCAGAGATACCACCACAAATCCCAGAGAGAACACCAGCACGCACAGGCACAGTATCCGGGTGGAAAGGGGCGCTTTCTCGTTTTCTTTGTGGGAAAGCAGCAACACCACCGCCACCAGTCCCAGGTTGATAGCGTCAATTATGCACATCTCAAAGAAACCGCGCCGGGCGTACTGGGCAACGGTGTATTCCACCGGCAGGATACCGGCAAAGGCGCTGGTGAAATAGGCTAACTGCGATAACAGGAACACCGCGTACAATCCCACGATGACGCCCAGGAAGGCGTTGAGGGCCATGCGGTCTACTCGCCGGACCGCCGTGGTGCGGAGGGGCCGGTCGTGCCCCATCCGGTGGCGCAAACTGAACGTCCGGGTATACACAAAGGCAAACAGAAAACAGCCTGCCGCCAGGGTCGCCACCACCTCGCCCAGATGGTTGCGCAGGGCTTCCTCCATCAGACCCTCAAAGGCGGCGTCTGCGTCGATGAGTAAGGGGAGCAGGATGCCCACCACCGGCAGAGCACACAGCAATCCCAACAGGATGCCGCCGCACCGCCGCCGTACCGTCTGGCCTTCTCGTTGGGTGCGAAACAGCGCCGGTATGGCCTTGCCCATATATTGGAAAGGACGCACGATGAGCATGGCCAAGGTGTCCGCCACCGCCCCCACCGTACCCGTGTCCCGACGGACGCTGTCGGTGGAAACCACCAGCGATTGCATCACCAGATAGAGCAGAGCGCAGACCAGTAAGGCGTGCATATCGCCGTCGTTATGCCACACGTATACGCCGGCACCGGCGATGGCGCTTAGGAAACAGAATACGCTGTATCCCGTAGGCTTCCATCGGCCGCAACACCATAGATATCCGGCACTGGCCACAGCTAACAGCACAAATCCGACGGCAAACCCCAGATGGAAGCCGCCGTATATCGTAAAGTTGGACGCTGCCAAGCACAACACCAACAGAATGACGGTGGCGATCATATCCTTACGGTCGGTAGCGTACCGAACGGTGGGTGGCGGTCCGTTGAGAGGGCTTTGGTAGGTGGCCGGTTCTCTTATGTTCTCCATATTCATAGACTCCTTTCCGGAGGGGGTATCCCCTGATTACGCATAAAGAATACCACGAAACATATTGAATGTCAATAAGAAAACAACGAAAAACGGAAAGATTTTCAAAAAAATAACAACATCCCCGGACATTGTCGGGGATGTTGTTGCTGTTACGGTTGCGTCTTGCGCCGTTGATAGTCCGACGGGGTACATTGCTTAATAGTCTTAAAGACCCGGGAAAAATATAAGGGGTCGTTAAACCCTACCGAGCCGGCCACCTCGGCGATGGAGATGCCGGCGTTGTGCAGCAGACTGCACGCCTCGTTGATACGGTATTTCTGCAGATAGTTGTGGGGAGATACGCCAAAGTCCTGCAAAAAGGCGCGGTAGAGCTGACTGCGACTGATCCCCACGTAGTGAGCAATGTCGTTGACACCGATGTCGTTGGCGTAGTTATACTGAATAAACCGCAGCGCATTGGCTACGTACTCCTGATGAGGGTCGGTCACGGCGTGACGGTCGTTGTGCTGTATGAGGTAGGAAAGGAACAGGTACAGATATCCGGCCATCTCGGCGTCGCTGGCGGCGGTGTTGCCGCTGACCTCCGCAATGCGCAACAGACGGCGGCTGGTCTCCTCTGAGTCGTCCATACGCAGTACCGGCTGGGCGGTGGAAAAACCGGCCATGGTCACCAGACGCCGGGCGTCGGTACCGTTAAATCCCACCCAGCAATAGGCCCAAGGGTCCTGCTGGTCGGCCCGATAACTAACCAACTGTCCGGGGGCGATAAAGAACATATCTCCCTGGCGTAGTTCGTAAGAGTTTTTGTTGCACACGAAGGTGCCCTTGCCGTGCGATACGTAATGGATAAGATAGTGGTCCCGTAGGGCAGGGCCCCAACAGTAGTTTTTTTGGCATTGTTCGTAGCCGGTATTGTACACCGATAGCCCGGCGTTTTCCTTAAGCGTGTCCTTGAATGAGTAACGGCTGTTTTCCATAGGGTGCCCCCCTTTCAAATTACAGTATAACATACAATGCAACATTTGTCCATACAAATGATAAATATAAGGATTGACCTTTTTTCGCCGTATTCTATAATGTAATTAGAGAAATTGCGAGAAAGGAAGATGACCAATGTCTGCATCTGCCACCTTAGTTCGCCATATCCGTGAAGGGAAGTACGATAACGACCTGGCTTTTATGTACGGCTCTGCCCGTGTAGAGGAGCAACGTTGTCGGTATATCGCCGCCGTAGAGGGCTTTGTTAAGACCTTTGGCGATGGGGAAGAGGACCTGTACCTGTTCTCCGCCCCCGGCCGCACCGAGATCAGCGGTAACCACACCGACCACAACCACGGCCGTGTGATTGCGGGTAGCGTAGACTTGGACGTGATTGCGGTGGTGCGCCCGGCTACCGGTCGTATCCGTGTGCAGTCCGAAGGCTATCCCATAGACGACGTGGACCTGTCCTTGCTGCAACCGGTGGATAAAGAAAAGAATACCTCGGCCTCCCTTATTCGTGGCACCGCCGCCCGGTTTACCGAGCTGGGTTACGGGGTGGACGGCTTTGACGCCTACACCACGTCCAATGTGCTCAAGGGCTCCGGTCTGTCTTCTTCGGCGGCCTTTGAGGTGCTTATCGGCGTTATCCTCAACCACCTGTACAACGAAGGCCACGTGTCCGCCGTAGAGGTAGCGCAGATTGCCCAGTACGCCGAGAACGTGTTTTTTGGCAAGCCTTGCGGCCTGATGGATCAGATGGCTTCTTCTGTAGGCAACATTATTACCATTGACTTTGCCGACCCTGCGGCGCCGGTTATAGAGCAGGTGGACTTTGACTTCTCCTCGGTGGACCACGCTCTGTGCATCGTGGACGTGGGCGGAGACCATGCCGACCTGACCGATGAGTACGCCGCCGTCCCCGGTGAGATGAAGGCGGTAGCCGCCTCTCTGGGCGTGTCGGTGTTGCGTGAAAGTTCTCTGGAAGCTCTGCTGGCCAATATGTCCGATTTGCGCCGTCAGCACGGCGACCGGGCGGTGCTGCGTGCTTTCCACTTCTTTAACGAAAATGACCGGGTGGACGCCCAGGTCAAGGCGTTGCGCTCCGGCGATTTTGACGGGTTTAAGAAGTTGGTTGTCGCTTCCGGTGCTTCCTCTTTCCAGTATCTGCAGAATGTGTACGCCAACTGTGACCTGCGTGAGCAGAGTATGTCGTTGGCTCTGGCTCTGGCTCAGCATCAGCTGGAAGGCTGCGGTGCGTGGCGTGTCCACGGCGGCGGCTTTGGCGGCACCACCCAGAACTTTGTTCCCATGGATAAGCTGGAGCAGTTTAAGACGGCCATTGAGGCGGTCTTTGGAGAAGGCTCTTGCCACGTGCTCAACATCCGTCCTTGCGGCGGTGTGATGCTCAAAGCGACGCAATAATTCCGAAAGGTGACGATATAGAATGGCTGAACTGCGCAAACACCCCTTGACCAACGACTGGATCATGATTGCTTCTCATCGGCAGAATCGCCCCCAGATGCCCAAGGACTACTGTCCTTTCTGTCCGGGCAGCGGTAAGGTGCCGGACACCTTTGACGTGCTGAAGTATGACAACGATTTTCCGGCCCTGTCCCAGAATCCCCCGGTACCGGATGACGTAGCCGACGACTTTTTTGAGACGGCGCCTTGCTACGGTAAGTGTGAGGTGATTTTGTACTCCCCCGAGCATACGGTGACCCTGCCGGAGTTGCCCCGGGAGCATATTGCCAAGCTGGTGGACCTGTGGGCTCAGCGGTATGAGGAGATTAGTGCCGACGATAAGATGAAGTACGTGTTCATCTTTGAGAATCGTGGCGATGTGGTGGGCGTGACTATGCCCCACCCCCACGGTCAGATCTACGGCTACTCCTTCCTGCCCAAAAAGCTGGAATTAGAGGTGGACAACGCCAAGCGTCACTATGAGCAAAAGGGCAAGTGCCTGTTCTGTGACTGGTTGGACCACGAGGTAGCGGACGGTCGCCGCATCATCTTCCGCAACGAGCATTTCACCGTGTTCCTGCCGTATTTCTCCGAGTACCCTTACGGCGTGTACATTATGTCCAACACCCACAAGTCCAACATCACCCAGTTTACCGCCGAAGAGCGCTCCTGCCTGGCGGAAACGTTGCGGCAGACCGCCGGTATGCTGGATAGCCTGTTTGACTACAAGTTCCCCTATATGATGTGCATGTACAACGAGCCGGTCAACGGGGAGGACCTGTCGGACCAATACCATTGGCATATCGCGTTCTATCCCCCCATGCGCAGCGCCACCAAGGTTAAGTACAACGCCTCCAGCGAAACCGGCGCCTGGGCTCATTGTAACCCTACCTGCCCGGAAGAAACCAGTAAGGAACTGCGCGAGGCTCACGAGAAATTTTTGAATAAATAATATTGACTTAGAAGAGGACGGATGCCAACACTTGGCGTATCCGTCCTCTTTTTTGCGTCAAGGTGAAGAAAAAATATAATTTTTGTGAAAAATTCACCATAAAAACAGTTGTAATCTTACCGATTTTATATTATAATCATATAAACAAACGACAGTTTGTTGAAAGATTTTGTACAAAATACCCCTATTTTCGCCAAAGGACGCAGATAGAGGACTATAGAAAGGTTGTGCACGTATGAAAACCTACACGGCGAAAACCATCCGTAATGTGGCTCTGGTGGGCCACGCCGGTTCCGGCAAGACCTCTCTGGCGGAAGCGGCGTGTTACCTGACCGGTCAGCTGGACCGCCTGGGACGGATAGCGGATGGTAATACTGTCAGCGACTTTGACCCGGAGGAGGTTCGCCGTCAGGTGTCGGTGTCCACCTCCCTTGTGCCGATTGAATGGAAAAGTACCAAGATGAACTGGCTTGACACCCCCGGCCTGTTTGACTTCGTAGGCGGTGTGCGTGAGGGTGTCCGGGCCGCCGGTAGTGCGGTGGTGGTGGTATCTGGTAAGAGTGGTGTCACCGTCGGCGCCGAGAAGGCGTTTGCCGCCGCCCAGAAGAAGGGAATCGCCACCATCTTCTTTATTAATAAGTTGGACCGGGAAAGCGCCGATTTCTATAAGGTGTTTGAGGAACTTAAGGCCAAGTTCGGCCCAATGGTGTGTCCTCTGGTAGTGCCGCATGTGGTGGACCATAAGGTACAATGCTACGTTAACCTGCTGGAATACCGTGCCTACACCTATGAGGATGGTAAGGCCACTCAGGTGCCCATTCCCGATATGGGTCACCGTCTGGAAGGTCTGCGTACCGCTATGTACGAGGCGGTGGCGGAAACCAGCGAGGAACTGATGGAAAAATACTTTTCCGGCGAGGAGTTTACTCCCGATGAGCTGATTGACGGTATTGCCCACGGCGTACGCAAGGGCGAGATCGCTCCCGTGTTCTGCGGTTCCGCACAAGAACTGCAGGCGGTGGACCAGCTGCTGACCGGTCTGCTGTGGTTGGCACCTTGGGCGGAGTCGGTGGCCGGCGAGACCGGTGTGGACCCCAAGGGCGACCCGGTGGTGCTGGAGGTGCGTGAGGATGCCCCCACCGTGGCTACCGTATTCAAGACGGTGGTGGACCCCTTTGTGGGTAAGATGGTCTACTTTAAGGTCATTCGCGGTAAGGTTACCTCCGATATGGCGTTGCTCAACCCCCGTACCGGCGTGACCGAACGGTTGGGCAAACTGTACACCGTCCGGGGTAAGAAGCAGGAGGAAACGCCTTGCGTGGTGGCCGGTGATATCGGTGCGGTGGCCAAACTGTCCAGTACCGGCACCGGCGATACCCTGTGCGCCCCCGATTGCCCGGTAACCTTACCCGGTGTCCCCTTTGATACTCCTTGCCTGTCTATGGCGGTCAAGACGGTTAAGAAGGGCGAGGAGGAAAAGGTGTCCTCCGGTCTTTCTCGTTTAAAGGACGAGGATCCCACCATTACGGTGGAGCAGAATACCGAAACCCGTGAGCTCATTCTCTCTGGTATGGGCGAACAGCATCTGGATGTGATCGTGTCCCGTCTTAAGAGTAAGTTTGGTGCCGAAGTGGTACTGGAAGAGCCGCAAATTGCTTATCGGGAAACCATCCGCCGCAAGGTCAAGGTGCAAGGTAAACACAAGAAGCAGTCCGGCGGTCACGGCCAGTACGGTGACGTGTGGATCGAGTTTGAGCCCTGGGATTGCGAAGGTCTGGTGTTTGAGGAGAAGGTGTTTGGCGGCGCCGTGCCCAAGAACTACTTCCC
>JAZRMD010000082.1:0-5119 GCA_045647285.1 Acutalibacteraceae bacterium | reverse complement strand
AGGGGTAGTTTCGTTATCTCTCCCTCAGTCCTCGCTAACGCTCGGACAGCTCCCTCGTCAGAGGGAGCCGACAAAAGCGGAGCAAAAGGCCCCCTTGCCGAATGGGGGCTTTTGCTCTCTATTGTCTGTCCCCCTACATTTTTCCCTATAATTTTTAATATTTCTTAGAAAAGGGTCTTGTGAAAATCGCCCACCTGTGCTATAATTACCGTAGTGCAGTCTGCGATTGTTATTTTTTTGACAAATAGCGCTGCCCGGAAACCACTTTGATTAAGGAGGACAAAGGCAAATGCAAAAGAAAATCAGCTCCATCCCCTTCTCCGGGACCCCCGAACAGGAGCAAAAGCTGCAGGCCGTCATCGCCGCCAACAAGCACGACAAGAGCCGTCTGATGGGCGTGATGCAGGAGGCCCAGGAAATTTACGGGTATCTGCCGTTGGAAGTACAGCAGATGATCGCCGACGGTATGGAAGTGCCGTTGGAGAACGTGTACGGCGTGGCCACCTTCTACGCCCAGTTTGCGCTCTCTCCCAAGGGCAAGTATCACATCTCCGTGTGTCTGGGTACCGCCTGCTACGTGAAGGGCTCCGGCGACCTGATGGATAAGTTGTCCGAGCGTCTGGGCATCGGTGCCGAGGAGTGCACCCCCGACGGGAAGTTCTCTCTCACCGCCTGCCGTTGCATCGGTGCTTGCGGTCTGGCCCCCGTGCTGACCGTCAACGACGAAGTGTACGGCCGCCTGTCGGTGGACGACGTGGACGACATTTTGAGTAAGTATATGGACTAAAGGACGGTTCCGTATGAAAATCTGTACCATCCGTGACCTGTTGGATGCTCAGGTGCTTGTCGGCGAAGAGAATCTGGGCAACCACGTGTATTCTGCCTGCGGCAGCGATATGATGAGCGACGTGTTGGCCTTTGTTAAGGACCAGGCGGTACTGCTCACCGGTCTGGTCAATCCGCAGGTGATCCGCACAGCCGAGATGATGGATATGGTATGCATTGTCTTTGTGCGGGATAAGGAGCCCACCCCCGAAATGGTGCGTCTGGCGGAGGAAGCCGGTATCGTGGTACTGCGTTCCGCCAAGCGTATGTATGAGGCCTGCGGTATTCTGTACAGCAACGGCCTGGTGGGCAACAAGCTGAAGGAGTCTACCCATGGCTGACGCTTTGATCTTCCGCTTTGATGTGGACGGGGAGAATTTTACTTCTGCCGGTCAGGCATCGGTGCAGATCAAAAAGAATCTGCGGCAGTTGGGTCTGCCGCCGGAGATCATTCGCCGGGTCTCCATCGCTATGTACGAGGGCGAGATCAATATGGTCATCCACGCCGGCGGCGGTCACGCCGAGGTACGGGTGACCGAGGAACATATCGAGATCGTGCTGGAGGACCACGGTCCCGGCATCGCAGACATTGACCAAGCGATGCAGGCCGGATTCTCCACCGCGCCGGACAATATCCGGTCGCTGGGTTTCGGCGCCGGTATGGGTCTGCCCAATATGAAACGGTATACCGACTATATGGATATTCAGTCCCGGGTGGGCGAGGGGACCACGGTGACCATGCGGGTCGCCATCCCCCAGTGAGGTGACGTATGAATACATACGAACATTCCGTCTATCTGGATGAGTCCCGTTGCACCGGCTGTACCACCTGTCTGCGGCACTGTCCCACCGAGGCCATCCGCATCCGGGACGGTAAGGCGGTCATCAACGAGGGTCGTTGCATTGACTGCGGCGAGTGCATCCGGGTATGCCCCCACAAGGCCAAACGGGCGGTGTGCAGTAAGCTGGACGCCATGGATAGGTTTAAGTGGAAGATCGCTCTGCCGGCCCCGTCCCTGTACGGCCAGTTTGATAATCTGGACGACGTGGACTACGTGCTGACCGGTCTGACCCGTATCGGGTTTGACGAGGTGTACGAGGTATCCAAGGCGGCGGAGCTGGTATCCGCCTACACCCGATTCTATCTGGGCACCGAGGGGGTGCTCAAGCCGGTCATCAGTGCGGCCTGTCCCGTGGTGGTGCGGCTTATCGCCCTGCGGTTTCCCTCTTTGCTGGACCACGTGGTGCAGATGCTCCCCCCCATGGAGATCGCCGCCATGTTGGCCCGGGAAAAAGCCCTTAAGGAGCATCCCGAACTCCGGGATGAGGATATCGGCGTGTGCTTTATCTCCCCCTGCCCGGCCAAGGCCAGTTACGTCAAGAACGGCTTTGCCGACTACAAGAGCCGGGTGGACGTGGTGGTGTCCATGAGCGATATCTACTTTTTGCTCATCAACGCCATGTCGGCCGACGAGGTGGAAAACCTGTCCTCCTCCGGTATGCTGGGGGTCAGCTGGGCCTCCACCGGCGGCGAGGCGTCGGCGCTGTTTAACGACAGCTACCTGTCCGCCGACGGCATCGACAACGTCAACCGGGTGCTGGACCAGTTGGAGAACGGCAACATTCCCCCGGTGGAGTTTGTGGAGCTCAACGCCTGTCCCGGCGGTTGCGTCGGCGGTGTACTGACCGTACAAAATCCGTATATTGCCAAGGCCCGTCTGCAGACACTGCGACGGTTTCTGCCGGTGAGTCGCAACTTCCTGTCACCGGATGAGCAGTATATACCCGAAGAATATTTCTTTAACGAGATGCCGGAATATCAGCCCATCTCCCAGTTGGCCGACAGTATGGCCAAGTCCATGCGGATGATGGCGGATATCCAGACCTTGCGCAGTGAACTGCCGGGTCTGGACTGCGGCTCCTGCGGTGCGCCCACCTGCCGTGCCTTTGCGGAGGACGTGATACGGGGTACCGCCTGCAAGAGCGAGTGTATCCTGACCATGAAGGACGCCCTGCGGCAGTATCTCAAGGATAAGGAGGACACCCCATGACCGTACGTGAGCTGTTGGACGCCACCGATCTGACGGCGGCGGCCTTGCCCCGGGGCGACCGGGACATCACCGGCGTGTATATGGGCGACCTCTTGAGTTGGGTAATGGGACGTGCCCGGGAGGGCGATGCGTGGATCACCATTATGTCCAACCGCAACATTGCGGCGGTGGCGACCTTGGCCGACGTCGCTTGTATCCTGTTAGCAGAGGGGGTGCAGCCGGACGACGGGGTAGCGGCTCTGTGTGAGCAAAAGGAAGTAAACCTGCTGGTAAGCCCCCACAGTGCCTACGACACCGCCCTGCTGCTCCGGGATACGTTATGACCTCTTTTACTTACGACCTGCACGTACACTCCTGCCTGTCCCCCTGTGGCGACGGGGAGAGTACCCCCCACAGCCTGGCCGGTATGGGCAGGTTGTGCGGTCTGCAGATCATGGCCCTCACCGACCACAACACCACCCGTAACTGCCCGGCCTTCTTTGAGGCGGCCCGTGAGATGGGTATCGTGCCGGTGGCCGGTATGGAACTGACCACCGCCGAGGATATCCATCTGGTGTGCCTGTTCCCCACCTTAGAGGACGGTATGGCCTTTGGTGAGGAGATCGACCGCCGCCGGGTGCGTATCCGTAACCGTCCGGACATCTTTGGTGAACAGACGGTGATGGATGCCCGGGATGAGGTGGTGGCCACCGAGGAGGACCTGCTCATCAACGCCACCACCGTGACGGTGCAGGAGGCGGACGGCCTGTGCGCCTACTACGGCGGCGTGTGTTACCCGGCCCACATTGACCGGGAATCCGGCGGTATCATCGCCGTGCTGGGCGACCTGCCCCCCGACCCCCCGTTTACCTGCGTGGAGTTGCACGACCTGACGGGGGAAGCGGCGTACCGGGACCGGTATGCGCTGGACCACTGTGTGGCGGTGACCGGGTCGGACGCTCACTATCTGTGGGATATCCGGGACGGTGCGCACACCCTGCCCTTGGAGGCAGACCCCACCGATGAGCAAGGGGTCCGGGATGCGCTTTTGGCGTATATAAGGAGAGGTTTATGAAGGAATTGGCGCTCAACATACTGGATATAGCGGAAAATTCCGTCAAGGCCGGCGCCACCCTGACCGAGATCCTGCTGGATGAGGAGGGGAACACCCTGACCCTGACCATCCGGGACGACGGCTGCGGTATGGACGAGGCCACGGTGCAGGGGGTCACCGACCCCTTTTACACCACCCGTACCACCCGGCCGGTGGGTATGGGATTACCCCTGTTGCGTCTGGCGGCGGAGCAGACCGGCGGCCATCTGACCGTCCGTTCCCATCCCCGGCAGACCCACCCCCAGGACCACGGCACCACCGTGACGGCGGTGTTTGACACCGCCCACATCGATTGTGTGCCCTTGGGTGATGTGCCGGCCACCCTGACCACCCTCATCCAAGGCCACCCGGACACGGATTTTCTGTTGCGGCATTGCCGGCAACAGGGGGACCCGGTGGAACTGGACACCCGGGTGCTGCGGCAGGTCCTGGAGGACGTGCCACTCAACAGTTACGAGGTATTGCAATGGATCGCAGACTCCCTACGGGAGCAATACGGTCCTCAATAAAAATCAGTAATCCATAGGAAAGGACGATACGTATGAAATCATTAGCAGAACTTCAGGCCATCAAAGAAAAGATGCAGAACAAAGTGGCTCTGCGGGAAGGTACCGATGAGAAGCGTGTGGTTGTGGGTATGGCTACCTGCGGCATCGCCGCCGGTGCCCGTCCGGTGCTGAACGCCTTTGTGGAGCAGGTCAACGAGGCCGGCTTGGCGGCCAGCGTGACCGTGACCCAGACCGGTTGCATCGGTCTGTGCCAGTACGAGCCCATCGTGGAGGTCTTTGAGGCCGGTAAGGAAAAGGTCACTTACGTGAAGATGACCGCCGACAAGGTTGCCCGTGTGGTGGAAGAGCACCTCAAGGGCGGTAAGCCGGTGGCGGAGTTCACTCAAGTGGATATTCAGTAATCAACGAGGAGGTAAACAACAATGATTCGTGCTCATGTACTGATCTGCGGCGGTACCGGCTGTACCTCCTCAGGCAGCGTGTCCATCCAGCAGGCCTTTGCGGATAACATTAAGGCCAACGGTCTGGAGGAAGAAGTCAAAGTGGTACAGACCGGTTGTTTCGGTCTGTGCGCCCTGGGCCCGGTGGTTATCGTTCACCCGGACGGTACCTTCTACAGCCGGGTAACGGTGGAAGATGTG
>JAZRMD010000081.1:0-7281 GCA_045647285.1 Acutalibacteraceae bacterium | reverse complement strand
CGTTCGCTGATATCCCCGATGGAATCGCCGGTGGTACGCAACAGCCCCTCGGCGGCAAACAGTACCCGGTCCCCGATGTACTTACCTAACGGTACCCCCACTTCCCGGCGAAACCGCTTTTGCAGTTGTCCGGGGGACAGGTGCAACTGTGCGGCCAATGCTTCGGCGGTGAGGGTGGCGGACGGCTGTTCGTCAATGAGCCGCATAGCCTTTTTAATGGGGGCGGAATAGATCTCTATAGCCTGGGGTGTAGGGTTGATGGCGGCCAGCCCCTCGGTTACCACCGCATACAGGATGCTCCTGAGGGTCAGCGCCCCCAGTATGTCCGCCCGGCGAAAGGCGTCCACCGCCTGCCGTATGGTATCCTGCCGTCCGGACAGCACCACGATGTCCGGTTGCCCGGCCAACAGGTCGTACCGGTTGTACCGGAACAGATTGAGGTGTATATATAGCTTTTCCAACCGGTCCGGACAGGCGTAGGTAAACTCCAGTTCCGCCGGTACGATGTAGATGTTGCCGGGGGTCATAGATACCGTCCGGTCACGGTAGGACAGTTCTCCATACCCGTCGGTGACCATATACACCCGGGTGTACGGAGAGCATACCCGGGCGTTCCACGATGGGTCCAATACGGCGTATCCCATATCCGATAAATCCATATTCTGTCGGTTGGACTCCTTAAATAACAGTTCGTTTCTTTCTATATCCATATAAAATCTCCATATTCTTGCGCAAATCACCTATGGCTTGTGACCCGATTATAGGATAATATAATAAAAAAGTCAAGGAGGTCTTTTTATGCCCTTACATAAGATACGTCAGACCGCGGGAGATACCGCCTGGTTCCGTCACGACCGGTTTGGTATGTTTATTCACTTCGGTCTGTACGCCATGCCTGCCCGTCACGAGTGGATCAAGACCCTGGAGTATATCCCGGAGGATACCTACCAGCGGTACTTTGATCGGTTTGACCCAGATCTGTTCGACGCCCGGGAATGGGCCCGTCAGGCTAAGGCCGCCGGTATGAAGTACGCTATACTTACCACCAAGCATCACGAAGGTTTCTGCCTGTTTGACAGTCAGTACACCGACTACAAGATCACCAACACACCTTTTGGTCGCGATCTGGTCCGTGAGTACGTGGACGCTTTCCGGGCGGAAGGCCTGGGCATCGGTTTCTACTATTCGCTCATTGACTGGCATCACCCGGAATATCCTATTGACGTGTTGCATCCCCGTCGCCGGGACGAGGACGCCGAGCAACAGGACCAGGGTCGGGATATGCGCAAGTACGCCCAGTATATGCGCGACCAGGTCACCGAGTTGCTCACCAACTACGGCAAGATCGATATTCTGTGGATGGATTTCTCCTACGACAAGGAAGGGTATCCCACGGACTGGAAGCCGTGGATGCAGTACGACGGCGCTAAGGGCAAAGACCAATGGGAGGCGGAGGCGCTCATCGCCACCGCCCGGGCGCTGCAGCCCCATATCATCATCAACAACCGTACCCAGATCGACCAGGATCTGTGGACGCCGGAGCAGTACCAGCCCACCGAATGGCCCACCGACAGCGAGGGAAATAAGGTCACCTTCGAGGCGTGCCAGACCTTCTCCGGCTCCTGGGGATACCATCGGGACGAAATGAGCTGGAAAAGCCCCAAGATGCTCATTGATATGTTGGTCAATACCGTATCTGTCGGCGGCAACCTGATTATGAACGTGGGTCCCACCGGACGGGGGTGCTTTGACCACCGTGCCACTGCGGCGTTGCAAGCCTATAGCGAATGGATGCACCTTAACAGCCGTTCCATCTATGGCTGTACGCAGGCAGAGGAGGGCATCAAGGTTCCCAACGGTACGGTGCTGACCCAGTCGGAGGACGGCAAGCGCCTGTACCTCCACCTGCAGACCTATCCTTTCTGCCGCATCGAGGTAGAAGGCCTTTGTGGCCGGGTGGCTTACGCCCAGTTCCTGCAGGATGCCAGCGAGATCTCCTTCTCTGAGAATCTGCGCATCGATTCCGGCGGCTCCGTTACCGAGTACAGTGGCAAGGTGTTCTTCTCCCTGCCCACCGTACCGCCCCACGGCATCTCCCCGGTCATTGAGATATTCTTGAAGTAATATACAAAGAACAGCCGTGTCCCGGACGGGACACGGCTGTTCTCTTTATTACTAGGGTTTTACATAATACAGGGGATTAACGCGTACGCCGTTGCGGATAACCTCAAAGTGCAGATGGGGACCGGAGGAGTTACCGGTGTTGCCCACCAGACCTACCTGCTGTCCGCGAGATACCTGTTGTCCCTTGACCACCGAGATGGAGTTCAGATGGGCGTAGGTGGTCTGCAGACCGTTGGCGTGTTGGATCTTCACGTAGTTGCCGTAACCGTAATACCAGCCGGCGTACACCACCGTGCCGCCGTCCGCCGCCACGCAAGGCTTATTGCGGACGGTCACCGGTCCGTTAGCAATATCAATGGCGTAGTGACCACTCCGGTAGCCTCGTGACATATTGTGACACACGGGCACCGGCCACAGCATATTGCCGTGGGAAATACCGTCGCCTTGTTGCACCAGAGTGCCGCCGGAACTGACCACCTTCTTGGTGCCCCGTTCCACCACCTTGGTGACCGGTTGCTTGGTCACGGTGGTGGCGATTATTTTACGGCCGCTTTCTACCCCGTCCACGTAGGTTACCTCGGCGGTGACCACCTGACTGCCTTCCTGTCCTTTGGTCTTAACCACCGAGTGGGTGACCGGTTTGTCGTCGTTATTGACGTACTGGGTCTTGTAATCAATGGTTTCGGTGTAAGAGATGGTCTGGATGACCTTTACCTGCAGGAAGGATTGGGGTCTGCGTATGGTCAGCACGTCCCCGATACGCACCATATCCGTCTTGGCGTAATCCGGGTTGAGTTGCCGCAGTTCGGAGGTGGTCATATCGTGCTTGGCGGCGATGGTGCTTAAGGTATCGCCGGCCTGTACGGTGTAGGTCTGCTTGACCACACTCTGGGAGGTCAGTTGCCCCTTAAGGGCGCCGCCATCGGTGATGGATTGCTTGGGGAACAGTCCGTCCACCGTTTCCACCTTCTGGATAAACTCGGCCCGCTGGTTGGCGTCCGTCTTGTCGTAATGCCCATCCTTGATGCCTTCCAGCAGTCCGTTTAACTCGGTAGCGGAGGGCATAGCACCCACAAACCGGTTATCCACGTACAGGCCGGTGGCCGGGGAGATGGCATCGCCGGCGGTACCCAATATGGCGTCGCACAGGGCGGACTCGGACAGGGTCTCTTTGCTTCCCTTAATGGTCACGGCCAAGTTCGGCGCCGCTTCCACCGAGAAGGAGTTATCCACGTTCACTACACGGCCGCTGGCCATCTGAGCCGCCACGGAGTAGGCATGTTCATTTTCAATGTGCCCGATATCCTGCCCGGCATAGGTCAGCGACAGACAGAACTCGGTGTTGCTCCATACCGTTAAGGTGACCAGCAACACGGCGACGGCCACCACAGGGCCGGTCAGCCGCCATAGGGTGAGCAGTTCTTCCCGATAATGGGCTATCGCCCGTTTTCCTAAGGTGACTATATAGGGGAACAGCTGTAGGGGGTGCGCCTTCACGGTGCGCCCCAACTCGCGCATCGCCGGAGGGAAAGCCGCAAACACCCGCCGCAGTTTGACCCATTGCCGGTGCGCCGGCAGACCGATCCGCCGTTTCCATAATAACGCCAGTTGCCGTCTGAGCCGCCGTATGCCGGGGGTTAATGCCCGTTTTGTCCGGTGGGCCAGTCGGATGGCGTGTAACCCAATACCGTAATGGAAGCGGTACGCCTTATGCAGGGCCGCCTCCACCGCGGAGGGCTTTTTCTGTTGTTTATCCGACAAACAAGTGCCTCCTTTATACTATGAAACCAAAACCGTTTCTGCGATAGAAACGGTTACAAAATTGTCATCTTTTTGGTCATTATACCGCTTTTGAGGGCAAAAGGCAACCTTTTTGCCCCATATTCGTGCTATTTGCACAAAGGGAAACGGCAAAATTCGGCCATTATGCCGACGAATTGACCGGCGTTTTTGACATATTTTCCCGATTTATTCCGGATAGGTCAGTTGTTCCGGCGTCCATGCGTCCAGCACGGCTATCTGTTGACGGCACAGCGCCTTGGCACCGTTCAGGTCGTGCTCCAGCCAGTTGCCGCACTCGATCCGGGACACGCCGGGCACCTTGCCGGTAAAATCGGCGGCAAAGGCCAGGGCCTCCTGCATCAGGCCAATGGCCTGTCCGTGGGTCAGCCCCCGGGTGAGGAAGTAGAAGCCGGTGCGGCATCCCATGGGCCCAAAGTAAATAATACCGTCCTTATAGGCGCTGTTACGCACGTAAGTGGCCACCAGATGCTCAATGGTGTGCATGGCACCGTTGTCCATATACGGGGGTGTATTGGGGCGGATAAACCGCAGGTCGTAGGTATAGACGTCCCCGTCCACCCGGGACAGATACATACCGGGGAGCAGGGTATCGTGATTGATCTGAAAACTGGCAATCTTCTCCATAACGCTCATCGTCCTTTCCGGGGTAGTATAACAGATATACGGATAAAAAGCAAATGTTCCGTTTCTGTCACACAAGCAGTGAATAAACTCCACAAAAATTTGCGGCGGCACAATTGTGAAAACCCTTCACATATTGTAAAATGAAAATACGACAACGAATGCGAGGCGAGAAGTATGGATGCCCCCAACACCACCAAAAAGCATATGGGGTTCGGCGACCGGTTGCGGCAGTTACGCCGGGCCAACAGTCTGACGCAGGAGCGTACCGCTTCTCTGCTCAACGTGGAGCGCTCCACCTACGCCAAGTACGAGACCAACGTCAGTATGCCCCAACAGGACACCCTGTTGCGTCTGGCAGAACTGTTCGGGGTGTCGGTGGACTATCTGCTGGGCAATACCACGGTGCCCACCACCGTTAACGAACTACGGGGGGACGGCACCCTGCCGGGGCTCACGCAGGAGGAAACGGCTATGCTGACCGCTTTCCGTCGTCTGTCCGAGGAGCAACGCCAGACGCTGATGGCGGTGGCGCACAACTACAACGCCCTCAATGCGGCCCTCAAAAAGACCCAAGATTAAAAGGACGGGAAACCGAGTGGTTTCCCGTCCTTCTTTAATTCGTCCAGCGAATGGTCTTAAATACCGCCACGGTGGTGACCGCCATCAGGAAGAAGTACAGCACCGGGGTAAACAACCAGGGCAGGAACAGGGTGTCCGCCACCAACGTATGGCTATCCAAGGGGAACAGCAAAAAGGCAAAGGCGTTGCCAAAGGCCCACAATAGTCCGGCCATCTGCAGCCACGGACGGCGGACGGTACGCAATACCTGTGCGCACAGAAAACCGGCCGCCCCCAACAGGGAGAGGATGTACAGGCCGTAGCCGTACGACCCACCGGCTTGTATTACCCGGGTAAACAGATAACTGTCGGCTATGGACAGGACGGCAAACAGCAGGGTCAGTCCCACACTGATATACCGGTAGATGGTCTGCTTCACGGTCATCGCCTCCATAGGGTTAGGTGTCTTAGATAGTATACCACATTCCCCACGGTTATGCAAGAGATTCCGGACAGGGTACGCCCAGACGGCGCAACGCTTCCTGGCGTTCCTCTCCCTCCAACACCACGCTGGCATACAGTACGTCCCACACCTTTTCGCTAATGCTGATATCGGCCCAACCCATAATCGTATCTCCTTTCTGTGTTTCTGTGAGTCCAGTATACCGCTTCAACAGTCCTATAAACAGGACAATGCTCCGGGGGGATGGGGATTGCAATTCTCCCGGACCGGGTGTATACTAAAGGTACTAACTATAAAGCAGAGGCGATACAGGATGACCTTGCGTGAATTGTTGCATAGCGATACCACCGCATTAAGCTTTGAGGTGTTTCCTCCCAAGGCGGATAGCGCATTCGATAGCGTTAAGACCGCCGTGGAGGAGATTGCTCAGTTACGCCCGGCGTTTATGAGCGTGACCTACGGTGCCGGTGGCGGCACCAGCCGGTATACTTTGGATATGGCCACCGCCATTAAGCGGCAGTACGGGGTGCCCACCTTGGCGCATCTGACCTGCGTATCTTCTACCCGGGATACGGTACGGCAACGGATCGAGGATATGAAGGCCGCCGGCATAGAGAACGTGATGGCCTTGCGAGGTGATTTGACGCCGGAGCTGATGGACAGCGACCGCCGGGGTTGGCACTACCGCCATGCGGTGGACCTGGTACGTGAGTTGCGGCAGGCAGGAGATTTCTGTATCGGCGCCGCCTGTTACCCGGAGATTCATCCGGAGAGTACCGACCAGAAGGAGGACATCCGCTATCTCAAGGAGAAGGTGGATGCCGGTGTGGAGTTTTTGACCACCCAGATGTTTTTTGATAACAACCTGTTGTACAATTTCCTGTACAAGATACGGGAAGCCGGCATTACCGTGCCGGTCATTCCCGGTATTATGCCCATCACCAACGGCAACCAGATAGCCCGGGCCATCCAGTTGTCCGGCTCCTTCGTCCCCCAACGGTTTAAGAGTCTGGTGGACCGTTTCGGTCACGACCCGGCGGCCATGATGCAGGCCGGTATTGCCTACGCCACCGACCAGATCATCGACCTGTACGCCAACGGCATCAAGGTGGTGCACGTGTACTCGATGAACAAGCCGCAGGTGGCCCGGAAGATACAGGATAATCTGTCCTGTATACTGGCGTGATGGGGGTGCAGACCTACCGGCTGACCTTACCGGCGGTGGACCGTCGGGAGGCACTAAGGTACGCCGGTTGCCGCACCGTCACGCCGGATATGGACGCTTTGTTGGATGATTGCATACGGCAAACGGACGGGCTGTTCACCCCCCAGGTGTGCGCCGTTACCCTGCCGGCACACACCACCCCCACAGGGGTGCGGTTGGGGGATATAGACGTCCCCTCCCGACTGTTGCAGACCACCCTGGCGGATTGCCGGCAGGCGGTGGTGTTTACGGCCACGGTGGGACACGCTCTGGACCGGCTGATTGCCCGGTACAGCCGCCTTTCCCCCTCCCGGGCGGTAATGTTGCAGGCCCTGGGCACCGAACGGGTGGAAGCCCTGTGCGACGCTTTCTGCGCCTTGCAAGGTCCTCTGACCCACCGGGTCAGTCCCGGGTACGGAGATATACCCCTTTCTCTGCAGACCACCCTCTTTGCCCTGCTGGAACCCCACCGGCATATCGGTGTCACTCTGCAGGACAGCCTATT
>JAZRMD010000080.1:0-3635 GCA_045647285.1 Acutalibacteraceae bacterium | reverse complement strand
GGTGCACCGTCACCGCCGGCGAGGACAGGGAGGACACCTACTTTGCCCTGCGCACCCTTGGGGTGGCCACGGTCAAGGGGGTCCCCCGGACTTTGCTCAACGGACAGCCGTATTTCTTCCACGGGTTGCTGGACCAAGGGTACTTCAGCGACGGCATCTTCACCCCGGCGGACCCGGAAGGGTATACCGAGGACATCCTCAGGGCCAAGGAACTGGGTTTCAATATGTTGCGTAAGCACATCAAGATAGAGCCCCAGCGCTTTTACTACGACTGCGACCGTCTGGGGATGGTGGTCTTTCAGGATATGGTCAACAACGGCGCCTATTCCTTCTTCCGGGATACCGCCCTGCCCACCGTGGGACTTAAGCGGTTGCCCCTGTGGTTTGTCCGCCGGACGGCGGCACAAAAAGCCGCTTTTCGCCAGGCTATGGAACAGACGGTGGCCCTGCTGAGCAGCCACCCCTGTATCGCCTGTTGGACCATCTTTAACGAGGGATGGGGCCAGTTTGGGGGCGAGGATATGTACGCCCGTCTGCGCTCTTTGGACCACAGCCGGCTCATTGACACCGCCTCCGGATGGTTTACCCAGAAGCACAGCGACTTTGACAGTCAGCACGTGTATTTTAAGCCGGTGCGTCTGCGCCGGGGGGATAAGCCGGTGTTCCTGTCGGAGTTCGGTGGGTATTCCTACAAGCCGCCGGGCCACGTGTTTAATACGGAAAAAACTTACGGCTACCGGCTGTTTACCGATGCCACCGCCTACGAGGATGCGCTGGTGGCCCTATACGAACAGCAGGTACTGCCGGCGGTGGAGCTCGGTCTGTGCGCTACGGTGTACACCCAACTCACCGACGTGGAGGATGAAACCAACGGTCTTATCAGCTACGACCGCCGGGTGGTCAAGGTGGATGCCGCCCGGATGCGTGCCGTAGCCGATCGGCTACAACAGATTTTTAAGGAGTGTGTGTGATGGATTTTATGAGCATAGCCAAGACCCGGCAGTCCTGCCGCCGGTACGACGCCGGCCGTCCGGTGGAGCCGGAAAAGATACAGGCCATACTGGAAGCCGCCCGTCTGGCGCCCTCCGCCTGCAACGGTCAGCCCTACCGGATCACCGTCTGCCGGGGAGAAACCGCCCGGACGGTGGCCAAGGCCACCATGGGAATGGGAATGAATCGCTTTGCTGCCGATGCGCCGGTGTTGATGGTGCTGTCCGAGGAGCCGTATACCAAGACGGCGGCCCTGGGGTCTAAGGTCAAGGGCAACGACTACCGGTCGCTGGATATCGGCATCGTGTCCGCCTACATCACCGCCGAAGCCACCGCCCAGGGTCTGGGCACCTGCATACTGGGTTGGCTGGACGATGAAGCCATCCGCCGGGCGTGTGCCCTCACCGGTGCGGTGCGTCTGGTCATCACCGTGGGCTACGCCCACCCCGACGACCCCTTACGGGATAAGAAACGCAAGACCATGGACCAGTTGGTCCAGGAGATGGAGTAACAAGCAAAGGCGAATGTACCTCTCAGTACATTCGCCTTTTTGCTTATTTTTATTCGTGGGGAGGGAGCCAGCCGTCCCCGTGCACCTCGTCGGTGGAGAGGGTGATAAAAAACGCTTGTTTATCCAGAGAAAACACCATTCGCTTAAGGGTGTGGACCTCTTCCCGGCGCACGGCGCACAGGATCATCTGCCGGGTATGGCCGGTATAGCCGCCCACCGCCGGGAGCAGGGTGACACCCCGTTCCAGCTCCTGCATGATCCGGGCGGTGACCTCCTCCTGCCGGGCGGTGAGGATGAGGGCCATCTTACCCCGGCGTCCCCCGTAGATGAGCCAATCGGTCACCAGAGAGGACACGAAGGCAAACAGTACCGCATACAGTACGCTGTCCAGTTCTTTGTACACCACACCGGACACGGCGATCACCACCCCGTCCACCGCCAACACCAACTTGCCGATGGGTACGTGGGGAAACCGCAATTCCAGTAGCCGGGCGGCAATCTCGCTGCCGCCGGTGGTGCCGCCGCGCATCAGAATGAGTCCCAGACCCAGACCGCACAAGGCGCCGCCAAACAGACACACCAACAGCCGGTCCCCTTGATAGGCCGGAAGCAGGGTGTCCAGCAGGTCGGTAAACACCGAACTAATGAGCAGACCGGCGCCGGTGCGCAGTAAAAACCGCTTACCCAACCGCCGCCATCCGGCCAACAGCAGGGGGACGTTGAGCAGTAGGGTCACGGTGCCGATGGGCAGATCCCACAGATATTGGATCAGGATGGCCACGCCGGTAACACCGCCGGGAGCGATGTTGTTGGGGGCGGAAAACACCACCGTACTCACCGCATACAGCAGACTACCCAGAGCGATGAACAGCACGTCCACCGCTAACGCCCGTACCCGGCGCATCATACCGTTTCCCCCACACACAGGGAAAACAGTTCCTGCACCCGGCTGAGCCGACCGTCCAGATACAGATACCCAAACAGGCTCTCCAGACCGGTGGCCTTATGGTATTCCGCCCCGGTCCGGGTGCTGTGGGCGTTGCGTCCACGCTTAAACACGGCGATCTCCTCTTCGGTCAGTTGGGGGAGCAGACGCTCGATGGCTTCCGCTTGTGCCTCTGCCCGGACGGCGGTCACCGCCAGGCGGTGCAGGTCCCCTACCGGGCGGTTAGCCTCGGTGAGCAGACGCTCCCGTACCAGCAGACTGTACACCCCGTCCCCCACAAAGGCCAGCGCCAGAGGGCTGAGGGTATGCACGTCCACCTCCCGGGGATAAAAACGCTCCATACGGATGCCTCCTATCAGTTGACAAACTCAAATTCTAAGTCATAGATGCTGACCGTGTCGCCCTCTTGCACACCGGCGGCTTCCAAGGCATCAATGACGCCGGTGGAGCGCAGTACCCGTTCAAAGTACTGCAACCCGTCGGTGTCGTCAAAGTTGACACCCCGGAGTATCTGCAACAGCCACGGCGCCTCCACGGTGAACACGCCGTCCCGGTTTTGCACCTGTACCGGGCGTTCGCCCAGCGTTTCTACCTCGGGCAGTTGCTCCGGTTGTGCCTCAAACCGGCGGATGGGCGGCAGTTTCTGCAGCATTTCGCCGCAGTATTTGATCAGTTCCTCGGTGCCGTGGGAAATGGGCGCCATCAGGGGGAAATACACGTACCCCCGTCGGGCCATCTCGTTGGCAAAGGCCTCTTGCTGCTCGTCGGTGGCCAGATCGCACTTGTTACCGGCCACCACCATGGGCCGGGACGCCAGTTCGGGGTTAAACTGTTCCAGCTCCCGGTTGATGGTGTCAAAGTCCTCTATGGGGTCCCGTCCCTCGCTGCCGGCCACGTCCACCACGTGCACCAGCAGGCGGCACCTCTCCACGTGCCGTAAAAACTCGTGGCCCAGACCCACGCCTTCACTGGCGCCTTCAATGACGCCGGGAATATCCGCCATCACAAAGGACACGCCCGGCAGAGGACGGACCACACCCAGTACGGGGGTGATGGTGGTAAAGTGGGAGTTGGCTATGGCCGGCTTGGCTTCGCTGACCACGCTGATGAGGGTGGACTTGCCCACGTTGGGAAAACCCACCAGACCCACGTCGGCCAACAGCTTAAGCTCCAGACGCAGTTCCTTGA
>JAZRMD010000079.1:0-4556 GCA_045647285.1 Acutalibacteraceae bacterium | reverse complement strand
TGTATTTGTTTGTTATTCTACCGTAATATCTGCACAATCTTCCGTTATGGGGGCGGTAGATTGGGTAAAGTTGCCGATCCACTCATTGTTTTTGATCGTCACGTCGGTGCAGTTCTTGAGGCGCATATAGCCTTCTGCCTTATGCCACCGTTCCGCCGAAGGACTGCGGAAAATGCGGTTGTCCGCAAACTGCAGATCGGTGGTGGAGTAAGCGTACAGAGCAGGGGTGTCCGCCAGGTCAAAGGTGTTGTGGTGAATACGAACGTGCTTGTGATAGGGCTTGGCGTTATCCGGTTGCGGTACGATGGGACACAGGCTGATAACGCCCTCGCAGAACTGGTAGTCGGAGGTAAGGCAGGCATCGGTAAAGACGTTGTTCCGTATCTCCACGTCGTTGCACTCACCGGACTCAAACCAGTAGTTGGAGTCGCCGGCCACCAGTATGGCGGAGCCGGAAGACTCAAAGTAGTTGTCTGCAATCAGCACCGGCTTGGGGGTGGATACTAGAATACCCCGGGCCCGACAACTACCAAAGCGGTTTTTGGTACACACGAAGGCGGCGGTGTTGGTCAGATTATCCAATGCCAGGGCGTCCCCTTTCTCTGCCAATTCCAGCACCTCACGGGGCAGGGGGGCGGTAAACGCCAGCCGGAAGGTGTCGATCTGTTCCAGGTCATATTCCGCCACGGTGGCGGTATGGATGCGACTCATACTGCCGCGCTCAATAAAGGCGATCTGGTCACCGGGCTTGGCCCAGTAGCGGAATCCCTGCGCTTGAACGTGCCGGTAGCGGCATCGCAGGGCAGCCGGGTCCACCACCTCGTCGGAGGTGACGCAACAGCCATGAACGTTGATGGGGTCGTCCATCAACCCCAGGAAGGTGGACTCGGTAATGGTGACGGTGCCGGAATTGCAGGTGATGTGCATACCGTCATCCCGTCCGTTGGTGACCAACCGCCCGGCGGACCGGTCGGGGACAAAGTGCATTCCCCGGAAGGTCAGGTTGTGGCAGAACTGTGCCAGACACCCCAGACCGCCGCAAGAATGGACGGTGATGTTTTCAAAGGTCAGATCCCGGCAACGTTCGGAGAAGATGCCGGCGTGCCGCCGGTAGTTGTGTCGAAGCACCAGAATATCGCCCGTGACCACGGGAAACGCCTTGGTGCGCTCCATTCGATAGACATGGTCGCCCAATTCCCGTACCGGCTTGGGGAAGAAGCAGTCACCGGTGGCACGGCGCACCTTACGGGAATGGGGCTCGTAGATGATGATGGCCGGGCAGATGGGATACCATTCGTCTGCACCAATGTCGAACTCCAACACGCCCTCGCTTACACGGTGGGGAAACGCCTCGGGGTCAATGTAAAAGTCCACGTACTGGTCGGTGCAGGCGGTGACAATGCCTTCCGCAACCATCGGCTTACGCCAATTTATTGTAAAGTTCCCTACCTTTACATCAGAGCAACTGTCCAGTGTGAAGGGTTGCATATGCCCTTCAAACCACAACCGGGCACCGTTGCCCTGCAGGACGCAGTTTTCCATCCCCTTGAGCAGCATACCCAAGGTGCGGACGGGGATAACGTCCGAGTTGGAAATGCGGTAATCCATCTGCATCTCTGCGTGAGGAGCAAAGTAGTAATCTCCATTGTCAAAGACAAAGACGGTGTCCTTGGTGTGCTGACGCATCAGTGCGGCCAAGGGTAAGGTAACGTCGGTGCCGGGGGTGATGCCCACTTGACGTAAATAGATCGTGTTCATAGTTGTTCTCCTCATCCGTTTGTCGCATTCATTATATCATCGCCACAGCATAAAGGCAACCCAATGTTTGTAAAAAAATTCCCTAAAATATCGTCGGAACATCTTTACAGAGTCACAGATTTTTTGTATAATGATAGGGACGAAAAATGGACGAAAGGATGTATGTTCATTATGCAACCCAAATATAAGCGTATTCTGCTCAAGCTGAGTGGCGAGGCCATGGCCGGCGCCGCCCACACCGGTTTGGATTTTGATACCGTTTTGCACATCTGTCAGTATGTCAAGGAGGCTGCCTCTCTGGGCACCGAGATTGCCATCGTGGTGGGTGGCGGTAACTTCTGGCGCGGTCGTTCCAGCGGCAAGATGGACCGCACCCGTGCGGACCATATGGGTATGTTGGCCACCACCATTAACGCTCTGGGTCTGGCGGATGCGCTGGAGCAACTGGGGTGCGAGGTGCGTGTGCAGACCGCCATTGCGATGAACGAGATCGCCGAGCCGTATATCCGTAATCGGGCGGTACGCCACCTGGAGAAGGGCCGCATCGTTATCTTCGGTTGCGGTACGGGTAATCCCTTCTTCTCCACCGACACCGCCGCCGCCTTGCGCGCCGCCGAGATCGAAGCGGACGTGATCTTCAAGGCCAGTATGGTGGATGGTATTTACGACAGCGATCCCCATAAGAATCCCGACGCCAAGAAGTTTGACCATCTAACTTATATGGACGTACTCAACAAAGACCTCAAGGTGATGGATTCTACTGCTGCTACCCTCTGCAAGGATAACGGCATTTCCTTGTTGGTGTTCAATCTGGAAGACCCCGAGAATATTGTGCGTGCCGTTAAGGGTGAAGCCATCGGTACCGTAGTAGATTAAAGGAGATTATGTGTATGAATACTATTTTTGCTACTGCTGAAGATAAAATGAACAAGAGCATCAACAACCTGGTGTCCGAGTTTGCCGCTATCCGTGCCGGTCGTGCCAACCCCGGCGTGCTGGATAAACTGTCGGTGGACTACTACGGCAGCCCCACCCCCATCAACCAAGTGGCGGCCGTTTCCGTGCCGGATCCCCGTACGCTGATGATTGCTCCGTGGGACAAGAGCGTTCTCAAAGAGATCGAAAAGGCCATTCTCACCTCGGATATCGGCATTAATCCCCAGAACGACGGTGCTACCCTGCGCTTGATCTTTCCCCCTATGACGGAGGAGCGCCGTAAGGAACTGACCAAGGACATCGCCAAGATGGGCGAGGACTGTAAGGTGGCCATCCGTTCCATCCGTCGAGATGCTATGGATAAGATCAAGGATATGAAGAAGAAGTCCGAGATCACCGAGGACGACCAGAAAAACGGCGAAAAGAAAATGCAGGATCTCACCGACCGTTACACCAAGGAAGCGGATAAGCTGACCGAGGCCAAGCAGAAAGAGATCATGGAGATTTAAGCGATTAGAGTCTTCGCCACCCATCGGGTGACGAAGGCTTTTCGCTCATAAGAGAGGGTTGTGCTATGTTTTGGTTTAGCAGAAAGAAAGCATCGGCGCCTTCGGAGGAGAATCGTTTGGTTCCGCAGAATCTGGGCATCATTATGGACGGCAACGGCCGTTGGGCAAAAAAACGGGGATTACCCCGGCAGGCAGGCCACGTAACCGGTGCCCAGACCTTTCGCAAGATTACCAAGTATTGCGAAAGGTGCGGCGTCCGTTATCTGACGGTGTACGCCTTTTCCACCGAAAATTGGAAGCGTCCCCAGGAGGAAGTCAACGCCATTATGGACTTGCTCCGGCAGTATCTTAAGGAATCTTTGGCGGATTTTCAGCAGGAGAATATCCGGGTGCGCTTTATCGGTGACCGAGTCCCTTTGGCGGAGGATATCCGCCGGCTGATGCAGGAGGCGGAGGACACTACTGCGCACAAGGACGGTATGACTCTCAACATTGCCCTCAACTACGGCGGTCAGCAGGAGATCACCGCCGCCGCCCGCAGTCTGGCTGCCCGGGTGCAGGCAGGGGAGTTGACCCCCGAGGAAATTGACGAGACCGCCTTGCAACAGGCACTCTACACCGAGGATCAGCCCCCGGTGGATCTTATTCTGCGTCCCAGCGGGGAATACCGGCTGTCTAATTTTCTCATTTGGCAGTCTGCTTACGCAGAGTTTGTCTTTATGGACGATATTTTGTGGCCGGATTTTAAGGAAAGTGATCTGGAGCGGGCGTTTGAAGAGTTTGCCCGCCGCAACCGTCGTTTTGGCGGTGTGTAAAGGAAGTGTTATCTATGAAAACGCGTATCATTTCCGGCCTTGTGGGCACGGTAATACTGTTCGCGGTGCTACTATGCCCCTGGTCGTGGGTGTTCGCACTGGTGATAGCAGCTGCTGCGGCTATCGCCGTGTGGGAGCTGTTGCATAACACCGGACGGGTAGAGGACAAGTGCCTCTTGATCGGTAGTGCGGTGTTTGCTGCTATGGAGGTGCTGGCGGTTTGGCATATGCAGGAACTGGCCTTACACTCCTATATGTTGAACCCTATGTTGGCATTGTGGCTTTCTTTTTTCGAAAAACTGCCTTTTCTTCTGCCCTTAGGCTATATTGTGTTTCTGCTGCTGCGGTTGCTCGCACGCCACGACAGGGTGGATGTATCCGTCGGCGGCTATGCGCTGTTCATGACTGCGTACGCTACGTTGGGCTTCGGCTCTCTGGCGGCTCTGCGAGTGATGGATAAAGCAGGGGTCTACTATGTGCTGCTGCCTATGGTCATCTCCTGGATGAGCGACACCGGTGCGTATTTCGTGGGCACCTT
>JAZRMD010000078.1:0-2336 GCA_045647285.1 Acutalibacteraceae bacterium | reverse complement strand
AGGAGAAGCGCAAGTCCGCCCCCTCTAAGGAAGGTCTGCTGGGGGTGGAAGGGATGGACACCGCCACCGTTATTCGGGCATTGGAGCAGGTCGGCGCCTTTGACGGGCCACCGCCGCCGCCCCCCTTGACCAAGGCCCGGATGTACGAGTTGGGTCTGTCCGGCCACCCGGACAGCGCCGCCCGGCGCCGGGAGTTGTTGACCCGGTTGGGTCTGCCCACCCATCTGTCCGCCAATCGGCTGGCCGAGGTGTTGGCCGTTATAGAGGAAGAATAAAGCAAAAAAACACTTTCCACCAAGGAAAGTGTTTTTCTTTTGTGTGTTTATGTTGACTTTTGTGGATATGTGTGGTATTCTACGGTGGAAATGAGGTGGGCAAGTATGTTAACGGAGGAACGGCAGAGGGCCATCGTAGCCCTGTTAGAGGAGCACAATGCGGTAACGGTGACGGCCCTGGCCCGGCAGTTTGGCTGTTCGGACGAAACGGTGCGCCGGGACCTGTTGGCGTTGGAGCGTCAACAGCGGCTCATAAGAGTGCACGGGGGCGCTATGAGCATTAAGCGTACCGCCCAGCACCGCCCCTTTGAGGAGCGTCACGCCACCATGCAACCGGAAAAACACGCCCTGTGCGCCTATGCCGCCGGCTTTGTGCAGGAGGGGGACACCATCGCCCTGGACCCGGGCAGTACGTCCACCGTATTCTGCCAGACCTTGGTGGAACGCTTTCACTCCCTGACGGTGGTGGTCAACTCCCCCGGTCTTATGCGGATACTGGCCGCCAACCCGGGTTTTCGGGTGATTCTGTGCGGCGGTGAGTACGACCGGGAGGGGGATGCCTTCACCGGCGTACTGACCCAACAGGCCCTACGGCAGTTGCACGTGTCCAAGGCGTTTATCACCGCCGATGGCCTCTCTTTGCAACGGCGGGTCACCGCCTTCCGGCAGGAGGGTCTGCCCATGCAACAGGCTATGCTGGGTATGGCGGACAAGGTGTTTCTGTTGGCAGACAGCAGTAAGTTTGCGGTGGCCGGCACCTATTGCATTACCCCCCTGACCGGGGATATGACGGTCATCACCGACCGGCACCTGCCCCGGGACGTCTACGAGGCGTTTTTGACCGCCGAAATGGACATATTAATGGTAGGGGGTAACGAGGAATGTTGACCGAACGCCGCCAGATACGGCTGATGGGTCTTCTGGCGTTATTGATGTATTTCAGCAGTTATCTGACCCGGATCAACTACGCCGCCATTATGGTGGAGGTGGTAGCGGCGGAGGGGATGCTCAAGACAGCCGCCTCGCTGGTGGTCACCGCCACCACCCTATGCTACGGGGGCGGCCAGTTGGTCAGCGGTTGGCTGGGGGATAAGTTCAACCCCCGTCTGCTCATCTTCTGGGGTCTGGTGGCCACCGTCGGTTGCAACGTCACGCTGCCCTTGGTGGCCCCCAATGCGTTGCTGATGACCATCCTGTGGGGGGTCAACGGATTGGCCCAGGCGTTTCTGTGGCCCCCTCTGGTGCGTCTGCTCAACAGCGCTCTGAGTGAGCAGGAGTATAGCCTCTTGGCGCCCAAGATCACCTTGAGCAGCAGTATTGCCACCACGGTGGTGTATCTGGTGGCCCCTCTGCTCATCGCCCTGTCCGGCTGGCGCCTGGTGATGTACGTGTGCGGCGGCTTTACGGCGGCGGTGGCGGTGGTGTGGTTGACGGCTACCGGCCGTCTGCTGGGTCACGCTCCGTGGCGGCAACCCCAGCCCGCCGCCCCGGCTCCGGTGAGGCATCTGCCCTCCTACCGTAAGCGGCATCGGGTGGTGTTATCCGCCGCTATGGCGGTACTGCCCCTGCTGATGCTTACCGCCGCCATGCAAGGCGTCCATCGGGATGGGGTGACCACCTGGGTGCCCACCCTGCTGACCGAAACGATGCACATTCCGGCCAGTCAGTCCATACTGATGGTGGCGCTGTTACAGGCCTTTCCCATTATCAGCAGTTTGCTGACCTACCCCTTACTGCGCCTGTTCTGGGAAAATCTCTATCGCTGTATGGCGGCGTGTAACGCCTTTGCGTTGGCGTTGCTCACCGTGATGGCCTTGTTCCCCACCGACAACGCTTTGGTATCGGTGCTGCTGCTCGCACCGGTCAATATGGCGGTAAACACGGTCAACACCCTGCAGACGGTGTTTGCCCCCCGGGCGTTCCGGGGGTCCCCCCACCTGTCCCTCATTGCCGGGGGCATCAACTTCTGCGTATACGTGGGCAGTGCCGTGTCGGCGTGGCTGCTTCCCTACCTGTCGGACGGCTACGGTTGGAGCGCCGTCTTGTGGTGCTGGGTGGCTC
>JAZRMD010000077.1:0-4772 GCA_045647285.1 Acutalibacteraceae bacterium | reverse complement strand
GACCGCTTGGCCTCCGACTTTTTGTGTGGGACTATGTGCCCTATGCGGTGTTGTTTGCCCTGTTCTTTGGTATGGCGACCCTGTTTGCCCTATTGGCCATACAGTCGGGGCCTCTGTCCTTTACCTCGTTGGTGATCTCCTATTCTCTGGTCATCCCCACCTTCTGCGGCGTATTCCTGTACGGCGACCGGGTGGGTGGATCGTTCTACGGAGGAATGGCGTTGCTACTGGTGAGCCTATTCCTCATCAACAACTACGCCGGGGACAACCGGTTTTCCCTTAAATGGGTGTTGTACGCCACGCTGGCATTTCTGGGCAACGGTATGTGTTCCACCGTCCAGACCTATCAGCAACGGGTGTTTAACGGTGCATACAAGAGCGAGTTTATGATCGTAGCATTGGCGCTGTTGACCGCCCTGTTCTTCTCCCTGGCGCTCATTAAGGAACGGGGCCGGGTGGTGCCCTGTATCCGGGGCGGCGGTCTGTGGATGATCTTGTTTGGCGTGGCGGTGGGTCTGGTCAATCTACTGGTGATGGTACTGTCCAACCGGATGAACACCTCCCTGATGTTCCCCCTCATCTCCGGTGGCAGTCTTATTCTGACCTGCGGCGTATCCATCTTCGTGTACAAAGAAAAACTGACCGTCAAGCAGTATATAGGCTTAGCCTTCGGCGTGGCGGCGGTGATATTGCTGAACATCTAACCGGGACGGGCGGATACTTCCGCCCGTCTTTTGCCGTCCCGTGGTGTTGACAAATCAACAAAAAAAGTGTAATATAGACCCAAACCGACAGCAATCTGTTGCGGATAAGGAGCGCTGTCTGAGGGGGGAATCGCATGCCTGTTGCCACCAAGACCGGCACCGTAACGGTGACCGAGGTGTTGACCAAGAAGGACAGCCGTCTGTTTACCGGGCTGACCTACAAGATGTACAAGGACGTTACCCCCTACGTGCCCAGCTTCTACGGGGACGACCTGGACGATTGGGACGAGAGCAAAAATCCGGCTTTTTCCTACTGCGAGGCCAAGAGGTGGCTGGCGTGGAAGGACGGAAAGCCGGTAGGACGCATCGGTGCCATACTCAGCCACAAGTCCAACGATAAGTGGGGCACCAACCGGATGCGCTTCTCCCAGATGGACTTTATTGACGACCCGGAGGTGTCTGCCGCCTTGTTTGGGGCGGTGGAGCAATGGGCCAGAGAAAAGGGCTGTACTCAGGTGCACGGACCTCTGGGATTTACCGATATGGACCGGGAAGGGATGCTGGTAGAGGGCTTTGATAAGCGCAATATGTTTATCACCTACTACAACCACCCGTACTACAACGACCATATGGAGCGCTTGGGATACCGCAAGGACGTGGACTGGGTGGAGTACAAGATATACGCTCCGGCCCCGGACAGTCCGCAGGCGGTCAAGTTGCACCGCATAGCGGAGCACGTCAAGCGCAGTCGGGGATTGCACATAGCCAAGGTCAAGACCCGATTCCATCTCAAGCCGTTGGTGGGCAAGGTGTTTGCTCTGGCTAACGAAGCCTACGCCCCTCTGTACGGGATGGTGGAACTGACCGACGAGCAGATCGCCCGGTATGCCAACAAGTTTATCCCTCTTCTGGACCCCCGGTACACCTGCTTCGTGCTGGACGAGCAGGACGAGTTGGTGGCCTTTGGCATCAGCGCACCCTCTTTGGCGAACGCTATGAAAAAAGCCCGGGGACGGATGCTCCCCTTTGGGTGGGTGCATCTGCTCAAGGGACTCATCAAGAGCGACGCTCTGGATATGTTCCTCATCGCTGTCAAACCCCAGTTGCAGGGTGCCGGTATCAACGCCATTATTCTGGATCATCTCATTCAGGGCGCCCACAAGGGCGGTATCCGGTATGCGGAGACCGGCCCACAGTTGGAAACCAACGCCAAGATACTGGCCCAATGGAAGCTGTTTGACAAGGAACTGCACAAGCGCCGCCGGTGTTATATTAAGGATATCTAAGGTTTTGGGTAACGCGTTCGGCGAACGCGTTACCCTTTTTTTCTTGCATATTTTGGTAATATGGTATATACTACATTAAAAGAATGGTAGAAAGGGGGGACGGCGGATGAGCCGTATCGGTATACTGGGCGCCGGCACCTTTGGTATGGCCTTGGCGCGGATGCTGTACAACAGCGGTCACGCCGTGACCGTATGGTCGGCACTTCCCCAAGAGATCGACGCCCTGCGCTCCACCCACCGCCACCCATATCTGCCGGATACGGTCATTCCCGAGGGCATTGGGCTGACCGCCAGCGACGCCGAGGTGTGCCGGGGGCAGGATATCCTGCTGTTTGCAGTGCCCTCCCCCTACGTGCGGCAGACGGCGGCACGGATGCGCCCCCATATCCCCGACGGACAGGTCATCGTGGACGTGGCTAAGGGTATTGAGGCAGACACGCTGTACACCATGTCCCGGGTCATCCGGGACGAGGTACAGAAGGACGGCGCCCACCCCCACATCCGGTTGGTGGCCCTGTCCGGTCCCACCCACGCCGAAGAGGTGGCCCGGGACCTGCCCACCACCATCGTGTCCGCCTGTGACGACCTGGCGGTGGCGGAGATGGTGCAGGACGTATTCTCCAACACCTGTATGCGCGTATACACCAATGAGGACGTCCACGGTGTAGAGCTGTGCGGCGCCATGAAAAACATCATTGCCTTAGCGGCCGGCATCTCTGCCGGTCTGGGGTACGGCGACAACGCCAAGGCGGCGCTGATTACCCGAGGGATGGCGGAGATCACCCGGCTGGGAACGGCTATGGGGTGTGCGGAGCAGACCTTTCGGGGTCTGGCCGGTATCGGCGACCTGATCGTGACCGCCACCAGTACCCACAGCCGCAACAACCGGGCCGGTGTGCTGATTGGCCAGGGGCATACTCCGGGCGAGGCTACCCGGGCGGTGGGAATGGTGGTGGAAGGCATCCACGCTCTGCCGGCGGCGGTACAGTTAGCCAAGCGGTACGGGGTGGAGATGCCCCTCATTACCGCCATTGACCGGGTAATAAACCACGGGGACGACCCGGCGGACACCGTGCATAAGCTGATGAGCCGGCAAAAAACTTCCGAGGTGGAACAGCCCCGTCAGGATCTACGGTTTGAGTATGCATTGTTGCACCACAAGAAAAGGACCAGTATGAAACGCGTGATTACCTACGGCACCTTTGACCTGCTCCATTACGGACACATCCACCTACTACGCCGGGCCAAGGCGTTGGGCGATTATCTGGTGGTGGCCCTGTCCACAGACGAGTTTAACCGGGAGAAGGGCAAGACCTGCTATTTTACCTACGAGCAACGCAAGGCGTTGCTGGAAAGCGTACGGTACGTGGACCTGGTGATACCGGAAAACAACTGGGAACAAAAGCGCACGGATATCCACGAGTATCACATTGACACCTTTGTGATGGGGGACGACTGGACCGGAAAGTTTGACTTTCTGCAGGAAGAGGGCGCCGAGGTGGTGTACCTGCCCCGTACCCCGGAAATCTCCACCACATAAATCAAAAACCACATAAATAATAAGGAGTAAAAATATGCATTACGATTATCTGGTAGTGGGTGCCGGTCTGTACGGCGCCGTCTTTGCTCACGAAGCCCGTAAGGCCGGCAAAAAGGTGTTGGTCATTGATAAGCGCGACCACATTGCCGGCAACGTATACACCGAGCCGGTGGAGGGGATCCAGGTACACCGGTACGGCGCCCATATTTTCCACACCAATCTCAAGCATGTGTGGGACTTTGTCGGGCAGTTTGCCACCTTTAACCGGTTCACCAATGCGCCGGTGGCCAACTATCACGGGGAATTGTATTCCCTGCCCTTTAATATGTATACCTTTAATAAGATGTGGGGGGTCGTCACCCCCGATGAAGCCGCCGCCAAGATTGAAGAACAGAAGCGAGAGGCCGGCATCACCGACCCCCAGAATCTGGAAGAACAGGCCATCTCTCTGGTGGGTACGGACATCTATGAGAAGCTCATTAAGGGGTATACGGAAAAGCAATGGGGACGCCCCTGCACCGAACTGCCGGCGTTTATCATCAAGCGCCTGCCGGTGCGGCTGACCTTTGATAACAACTACTTTAACGCTCTGTACCAAGGTATCCCGGTGGGAGGCTACACCCAGATGGTAGCCAATATGCTGGACGGTATCGAGGTGCGGCTGAACACCGACTATCTGGCAGACAAAACAGCGCTGGACCAACTGGCGGATAAGGTGGTGTACACCGGGCCCATTGACGCCTACTTTGACTTTGCGCTGGGTACTCTCCAGTATCGCTCGGTGCGGTTTGAGACCGAAACGCTGGATATGCCCAACTATCAGGGTAACGCGGCGGTCAACTATACCGACCGGGAGAGTCCCTATACCCGTATTATTGAACACAAGTGGTTTGAGTTCGGTAAGGATGCAGAGGGCAACGACCTGCCCAAGACGGTCATCTCCAAGGAGTACAGCTCCGAGTGGAAGCCGGGGGACGAGCCGTATTATCCGGTCAACGACGACAAAAACGGCGCCCTGTATCAGCAATATAAGGCGCTGGCCGACCGGGAGGAGAAGGTTATCTTCGGCGGTCGTCTGGGCGAGTACAAGTATTACGATATGGATGCGGTCATCGCCTCTGCCCTGTCGCTGTGCGACCGGGAACTGGGTTAAGAGCATACCAAAAAGCGTTCTGTTGCCAAAGGGCAACGGAACGCTTTTTTTGGTATCTTTAGGCGTGGGAATAAATCCCGGTTCTACTG
>JAZRMD010000076.1:0-5033 GCA_045647285.1 Acutalibacteraceae bacterium | reverse complement strand
CGTGTTAGCGGAGTATCTGGTTGCGGTGTCCCCCTTTGTAGCCTACTTCAACTTCTGCGAACGCCGCAAAGAAATACGGATCTTCTGCCGCATCTGTTTATTTTTGACCTTTGCCGGCATCATTTTCTCCTTCTCTCGCGGCGGTTATCTGGCGCTGCTTATGTTATGCGCCGCCCTCATCGTCCTCAACATTCGACACAAGTTTACAGCGGTTTCTCTGTACGTGTTCAGCGCACTTCTATTTCTTCCAGAAGAGGTCATGAAGAGGTTGTGGACCATCGGCGGTGGTATTTCATCCGGCACCAACATTATCGGTAACGCCATTGGCAGTGACGACCTAACGTATTCCTCCACCACCGAGATCATTAACAATGCCAGCGCAGAATTAGCGGTCAGCGAACGGTGGAAAATATGGTTAGAATCGCTGGACAGTTTTCTCGACAGGCCGTTGTTTGGCTACGGTGCCGGTACCCACGCCACGTGGGAGGTATATAAAGAGGCCGACATATTTGCCGTCCACGCCCATAACATTGTGCTGCAGCTGCTGGTGGAAGGCGGCATTATTGCCCTGGTGATCATGCTACTCATCGGATTCAAAACGGTAAAGAACGGACTGGAACTTGTGCGAGATGGCTACAACACCAATTCTTTCTGGATTGGCTTTGCCGTACTGGGTTTTGCCGGATGCTTTATCGTACACGGTATGGTGGACTATCCTCTACTGACGCCCAAACTGGTCTGCAACTTTATTATGCTATTAGGCATTATTGAACGTGCCACATCCCTGTATGGTGGCAGAGGTATCGCAGTACGCAGAAAAGTTCGTCAACACTTTCAGTATGTAAAACGCAAAAAGAAAGCATAAAGAACGCCTTGCGATGGATATCGCAAGGCGTTCTTTTCTATATTACATTACTTAGTACGCAACCCAGCCCACAGTATTACGATCACCTGCGCCGGAATGCCCAACAGGAATATTAACCAAAGATTATGCGGTAGTGCCGTTAAGTAAATACACGCCAATATACTCCATACCAAAATGGATATGATAATAAAGTTGTGCTGTCGATTCCCCCATATACTGTTAAACACCAGTAGTACGATAAGCATAGCGGGAACAGCGTATACAAAGCAAAGCCAATGGCCGTGCACATCGGTGGTAATCAGGTCAATATTCACAAACACCATGGTGGCAACTAACCACACAAGGACAGCGCTCATAGCGGTAATCAGGCTGTGATTGCGCTTCTGCCGACGGGTATATTCACGGCGTATGGACTCCTCCTTGGGATGATCAGGCCGCAACAGATAGTCCACTGACACAGAAAAGAGGTCTGCGATCTCCTTGAGGGTCACGATATCCGGCAAGGACTCTCCTCGTTCCCACTTAGAAATGGCTTTGTCAGAGTAATTCAGTTTTTCCGCCATATCCAACTGGGTCATACCGGCGTTACGACGGAGTTGACCGATATTCCCGGCGATAACATTTTTCAGTTCTTCCATACATTACGCCCTTCCACGTATATTTCACCAATAGTATACCATACACAGCAAAGGAATGCAAGAGGGTGGTTTTTGTCGCAAAGCGGAACTCTACCAGTAGTAGAATTCCCGTTTTTGTTCTCTACCGCTATCAAATCAACAGGAGATATGCTTTTGCGCACTGTAGGGTGACTATAGGGCGTATCCGGGGTATACTGATAACAGAACGAAAGGGGCGTACTATTATGAACAATTACATTATCAGTTGCTGTTCCACCGTAGACCTTACCCCGGATATGTTGAGCAAACACAACATACCGTACATTGGTTTGCACTATTTTTTGGACAATAAAGAACATTACGATGATTTGGGACAGACCATGCCCATGAAAGATTTCTATGCCGCTATGGCCGGCGGTGCGGAAACCACTACGGCGCAGGTCAACGTTGAAGAATACCGTCACTACTTTGAAGGATTGCTCAAGGATGGTCACGACGTACTGCACGTGACCCTTTCCAGCGGTCTGTCCGGGTCTTACAACTCTGCCCGTATTGCCGCCTCATTCCTAGCCGAGGAGTATCCTGAACAGAAGCTGTTGATCGTGGATAGTCTGGGGGCCTCTGCCGGCTCCGGTATGATCGTTACTCAGTTAGCCGCTATGCGCGATGCCGGTGCCACCATTGAGGAAGCCTACGCTTGGGCCGAGGAGCATAAGTTGGAGCAACACCATTGGTTTTTCTCCACCGACCTGACCTTCTTTGTTAAAGGCGGTCGTATTACCAAAGCGGCCGGTTGGTTTGGCACGGCTCTCAAGATCTGTCCGGTACTCAATATGGATAATCTGGGAAGACTGATTCCCCGGTTTAAGATGCGTGGCAAACAAAACGCCCTCAAAGAAGTGGTGCGGCAGATGAAGGAACACGCACAGGGTGGCACCGACTACGAGGGTGCCTGTTATATCACCCACTCTGACCGGTACGAGGACGCCACCACCTTGGCGACTATGATCGAAAAGGCTTTTCCTCGCATGAAAGAGAAGGTACAAATATCGGATATCGGTCCCACCATCGGCTCCCACACCGGCCCCGGTACGGTGGCGCTGTTCTTCTGGGGAGATAAGAGAAACAACTAACCGCACGAATTTTTCACGTTTATGAGCGATTTTTGTAAAAAACAGTAGAAATTTGCAAAAGAATATGATACACTACTATAAAATGATGTAGGAGTGATCTGTGTGAAAAAATTCTTGCAAGAATTCAAAGAGTTCATCAATCGCGGTAATGTCGTAGATATGGCCGTCGGTATCATGATCGGTGCCGCTTTCAAGGCCATCGTCGACTCCTTGGTTAACGACATCATCTCCCCTCTTATCGGTCTTGTGTTTAAGGCGGATTTCAGCAGCCTGTCCTTAATGGTCTTCGGTGTTGAGTTTAAGTATGGCGCTTTCATTATGGCGGTTATCAACTTCTTGATTATTGCCTTCGTGCTGTTCCTCATCATTAAGCTGATGAACACCCTACACAACATCGGCAAAAAGAAGGCGATGGAAGAAGCGGTCGAAGAAGTTTTCACCACGAAGATCTGCCCCTTCTGCAAGTCGGAGATCCCGGTGGATGCCACTCGTTGCGCTCACTGCACTTCCGAACTGGACTAATCACAACATACAAAGAGGACAGCACCCTTTGGGGCGCTGTCCTTTTTCGTTATTATTACAGTAAATAATTGACCAATGCCACCTGCGTATCGCCGTCATAATACACACGGGGAACACGGCGGTTAAGCAAACAAACCAACTCGTAATTAATGGTGCCGCACTGAGAAGCCAACTCATCTACAGACAAATATGCGTCACCATCGTTACCAAACACCGTAACCACCGTTCCCTCTTGCACGTCCGGAATGTGGGTTACGTCCAACATACATTGGTCCATACAGATGCGGCCTATCTGCGGCACACGAGCGCCGTGAATAAGCATTGATGCCCGTCCGGAGAGCAAACGCAGATAGCCGTCGGCGTACCCTAACGGAACCGTTGCCACACGAGTAGGCGCATCGGTAACGTAGGTGCGCCCGTAACTCAAGGCCGTACCCTCAGGGACATCCTTAAGCATGGACACGGTGGTCTTAAGGGACATAACGGGACGTAGGTCCTGAACGTACTCCCCCATCCAACCATCCGGCTTAAGGCCGTACAGGATGACGCCGGCGCGCACCATATCCAGATGCATATCCGGGTAGCGCAGGGTGGCGGCGCTGTTGCAACAATGCCGCAAAGGGAACCGTATCCCCTTAGCCGCCAACTTCTCCAACACATCCATAAAACAGGTAAACTGGCGACGGGTAAACCCATCGTCCTGCTGCTCATCCGCCGACGCAAAGTGGGTAAAGATGCCTTCCGGTATCAAGCCGGGCAAGGAACAGGCCACAGCGATGCTATCGGCGGTAAGACACCGATCCTCTTCCCGACTACAGGCAAATCCCACACGGGACATACCGGTATCCATCTTGAAATGCACCCGAATCTGCACCCCGGCGGACACCGCTTCCCGGCTTAACTGTTCGGCGTGGTGCATCGACACCACCGTCTGGGTAATATGTAATCTCGCCAAGCATTGCGCCTGGGATGCCGGCGTATAGGAGATAACCAAAATCGGCTGGGTGATACCGGCACAGCGGAGTTCCTCAGCCTCAGCCAGATTGGAAACGCCAAACCAGTCCACACCGACCGCAGCCAATGCCGTAGCAGACTTAACGGCGCCATGTCCGTATGCATCCGCCTTGATGACCGCCATCAACCGGCAACCCTCCGACAGACGGGAACGGATGGCCTGCGCGTTATTTTGCAGTCGGTCCAGATGAATCTGCGCCCACGTGCGACGCAAAAAATCTGCCATCGGTATCACCTCCTCTATACAACTGTTATCATTATAATCCCGGCACACGGAATAATCAAGAAAAAAATACTCGTTATCGTTTTACGGCGATAATAACTTCATTTCTGTTACAACAACTTGTTGACAATTCTCCAAATTTGCTTATCATAATATATAGAATTGTTCAACATAAAACCGCTAGCGAGCAGCGCCTCTTTTCGACGTACATTTGTCGCAACACAACAACGCAATGGCAGCATCATAAATCATTCAAAACAGGTGGGTGTCACCATGAATAAGCTCAAAAATAAAAAACTCTACTTACTGGATATGGACGGAACGCTCTATCTGGACGACCAGTTGTTTGATAATTGCCTGGCGTTTTTGCAGCAGATACGGGATAACGGCGGTCGCTATCTGTTCTTAACCAACAACTCATCCAAGAGCGTTGAAGTATACATTGCCAAACTGCAAAAATTAGGTATTACCGCTACGGAGGACGACTTTTTCACCTCTACAATGGCGGCGATGGTGTATCTTAAGGAACACGGGCCGTTTCACAAAATCTATGCATCTGGCACCGCCGCATTTCGTCAGGAGCTGATGGACGGCGGCTTTACGGTCACCGACCGGTTAGAGGACGACGTTGACTGTCTGCTGATGGGCAACGACAGCGA
>JAZRMD010000075.1:0-3826 GCA_045647285.1 Acutalibacteraceae bacterium | reverse complement strand
AGGATCTTGGCACGCTCAGACATAAAGCGGCGCAGACGAGCTACATCCTTGTAATCAATGTAGTCGATCTTATCCACGCAGAACTGACATACCTTGCGATGGCCCTTACGGCCGCCACGCATGGGGCGCTCGGGTCTTTCGGTTCTCTCAGGCATAGAAAAGCCTCCTTTACTCAATGTTCAGCCGATTCTCATCAGAACGGCAGCTCTTCGTCGGTCAAGATCTCCTCAAAATCACCGGCATTAGCGGTGGAGAAGGCAGGCTTGGCCTCGGTGGGCTGGGGCATCTGGGAATCGTAGCTGGGAGCCCCGGCGTTGCCGCCCTTGGACTCACAGAAAAATGCATTGTCTACCACGACCTCGTATACGGTGCGCTTGCTGCCGTCGTTGGCCGTGTAGGAACGGGTCTGCAAAGAGCCGTTAAGCGCTATGCGGTTGCCCTTGCGGAAGTAGCGGGTAATAAACTCAGCCGTTTGACGCCAAGCGACGCAGGGGATAAAATCAGCCTGACGCTCTTGGTCCTTAGCGCGATAGGCACGGTCCACCGCCACGGTAAAGCTGGTCACAGACACGCCACTCTGGGTGGTCTTCAGCTCCGGGTCAGCCGTCAGACGACCCATCAGACAGATTGAGTTCATAGTTCACCCTCCTTTAGTTCTCTTCCTTGCGAACGGTCATGATACGCAGAACGCCGTCGGTAATACCGGCAACACGCTCCAACTCTGCGGGAAAAGCAGGGCCGCTGACAAAGTTGTACAGCACGTAATAACCCTCCGCCTCGTCGTTGATGAGATAGGCCAGCTTGCGCTTACCCCAATCATCCACCTCGCCGATCTCCGCATTCTGCTCGATCAGCGCACGAAACTTCTCCTTGAGCTCAGCAACAGACTCTTCCCCTGCGGTAGCAGAGAAAATCATTACTGCCTCGTAGGACGCTTTAACTGTAGGCATATTGTTGCACCTCCTTATGGTCTGATGGCCCCGTTGAAACGGAGCAAGGATATGTCCATATCCATGGACCGATATATTATACCAGTCAACTGGCGGATATGTCAAGTGTTTTTTACGCAAAAGGGCGGAATTTGTCCTCGTTGGGAAAAATCAGCGTGTCAACGTTGCCACAGACGGTCGTTGCATTAAATCTTTACGATACCCAAACCGTCCAATATGGACGATATCAGTATCAGCACGATACACACGGGAGCAACGTACTTGATGATCACGGTAAACAGGCGGCGGCTGGTAAACTTACCCCCTACCTCCATCTCATCGATCAGGGTCTTAGGCTTGATAACGTAGCCCACAAACAGGCAGGTCAGCAACGCCACCACCGGCATCAATACGCTGTTGCTGATAAAATCAAACATATCCAGGAAAGTCAGCCCGGCAATCGTATAATCTCCCAGCACACCAAACCCCAGAACGGAAGGCATACCGAGCAGCAGACTGCCGACGGCCACAACGATACACGACCGCCGACGGCCCCAACGCAACTTATCCTGCAGGATGGACACGATGGTCTCCATAAGCGAAATAGAGGACGTCAGCGCCGCAAAAAACACCAACAGAAAAAACACCGTCCCCACGACCGTACCGCCGGGCATAGAATCAAACACCTTGGGCAAGGTCACGAACATCAAGCCGGGGCCTTTGCCCAACGCAGCTTCGTCCCCACCGGAGAAGGAGAACACCGCCGGAATGACCATTAAACCGGCCAAAAAAGCGATGGCCGTATCAAAGCCTTCGATCTGGCGTACCGAACTCTCCAAGCGAATATCCTTGTTCATATACGAGCCGTAGGTGATCATAATGCCCATGGCGATGGACATGGAGTAGAACAACTGTCCCATAGCCGCCAACACCGTAGTAGCGGAAAACTTGGAGAGATCCGGTGTGAGATAATACGCAACGCCATCCATAGCACCGGGCATAAACATCACGTATACCGCCACGAGAACGGTCAGCGCCACCAAAACGGGCATCATCACCTTGCTGACCTTTTCCACACCTTTTTGTACGCCGCACAGTACCACTAAAGCCGTCAAGGCAAGAAACAGGAAAAACCAACCGATGGGCTCAGCAGCACCGCCGATAAAGGATTCAAAATAACCGTCTGCAGCAGCCGCAGAGGCGTTGCCGGAAACAAACACAGCGAAATATTTAACCACCCATCCGCCGATCACCGAATAGTACGGCAAAATGATGGCCGGAATCACGGAAGCCAACCAACCGATAAAGCCCCATTTCTTATGAAGAGTACTAAAAGCACGGATGGCGCTCTGGCCGGTCTTGCGACCGATAGCTACCTCGGCACACATCAACGCAAAGCCCAAGGTCACAGCCAGCACCAAATACACCAGCAGGAAGATGCCGCCGCCGTACTTGGCCGCCAGATACGGAAACCGCCAGATATTGCCCAGACCCACCGCCGATCCGGCCGCCGCCAGAACAAAACCCAGCTTGCCGGTAAAACTGCTTCTCTTTTCGCTCATAGTAACACCTTCTAATCAAAATTGCTACTAATTGTAGCAAATTATCCCCCAAAGGTCAAATAAAAATTACGGTTTTTACAGAAAAAAGGGTCTCCGTGGGTGACGGAGGCCGTTTGCATTATAGCACATACATAAAAGCGGTTAATAAAATCAGGAAACCGTAATTGAACACAGAAAACATACCAACGTAATAACCGGTTTTTCGCGGATTATGGGACAGAAATTCCCGTAAAGTAATTAAACTTGCCAGCGATGCCACCAGCGTACCCACACCGCCGATATTGACGCCAACCAGCAGGTCGGCATAGTTATGGGTGAACTGGGACAGCAAAATAGCAGACGGCACGTTACTGATAAACTGGCAGGACAGGATGCTAAACAGCAAGGTGCTCTTATCCAACAACCAGGAGAACAATTCCCGTACGGCGTCTATACGTGCCATATTCCCGGCAAAAATAAAGAAGAACACAAAGGTGAGCAGCAGTCCGTAATCCACCATCAGCAAGGCTTTGCGGTCCACCACCAACAGCACCGTCGGAATGACCACCAGGCCGATCCAATAGGGGATCCCTCGGAACACGATGGCGATGGATAATGCAAACAGAACGAGATACAAGGTAGTGCGCCACGGACTCAGGGTAATGCGCTCATCCGGAACGGATAGCGGATCCGGCTTAACAAACACGATACAGCACAGAGTAATCAGTGCCACCGAAAGGAGAAAGGGCGGTGCCATAATGGCCATAAACTCTCCCGTGGGTATATCAAAGTAGGAGTACAAATACAGGTTTTGCGGATTACCGAAGGGGGTCAGCATACCTCCCAGATTGGCCGCAATATTCTGCATAATGAACGTAAAGGCCATATACCGGTGCATACGAGTGGCGGTCAGTACAAAGTAACCAAGCGGCAAGAAGGTCAGCAGAGCCATATCGTTGGCTATGAGCATAGAACCGATGAAGGTAATATACACCAACGCCAAAACGCTCAGCCGTGCGTTCTTGAACAGTTGCACCACCTTACGAGCCAACATATAGAAAAACCGGATATTCTTGAGGGCACACACCACCGCCAACACGCAGAAAAGACAGGTCAGCGTCTTTAGGTCAAAGTACCCCAGATACTTTCTATCCACCGGGACGAAGAAGGTGGTAACCGTCGCCGCCAATAAGGCGATGAGCACGACCGTATTCTTACGAACAAAGGTCAGTACCCGTTGCCAAGGCGTAGGCTTATATACCAGCTCGTCCTCTTCGTCCCATACTCTTGTTTCCACCATAGGCTGTTACAGATTCTCCTCTTCAAAGAAGCTTTCCAGCGCCGTCCGGTCAAGAC
>JAZRMD010000074.1:0-2158 GCA_045647285.1 Acutalibacteraceae bacterium | reverse complement strand
AGAAGCATTCGCCTGTAACCATTATTACGGCTTCGGATGTTCCGGTGGAGCAAAAAATCAACATTAACACAGCATCTGTAGAGGAGATACAGGCGGTTATGGGTTTTGATACGGCGGCGGCCGAGGCAATTGTCCGCTATCGTACTATCCATGGTCGATTACAGTCGCCAGAAGAGATCTATCGAGTGCCGGGACTGTCACTTATCTATTCCTTAGATGCTGAAAAGCATTTTAAGGTAGAGTGAATTGCCGGAATGTGTTGAATTTTGCGATTATCTGTGGCATAATGTCTTTATAAGTATTTAAGGGAGTTAGTAATATGTCTGTTTGTGTTCATAAGTTTGGTGTGTTGCCCAACGGCACAGAGGTGAGTCGTGTGACTCTGACCAACGCCGAGGGTACCTCGGTGTCTGTGCTGGATTACGGCGCCACATTGCAGTCTATAATTTTTGCCGGTAAGGATATACTGTTGGGGTATGATACGGTTGAGGGGTACGTTCATGCTAACGGCTCCTATATGGGCGCCACCATCGGTCGTTTTTGCAATCGTATTGCCAATGGCACGTTTCTTTTGAACGGTGAGGAGATTCGGGTTGCCTGTAATGAGTCTGCCCGTCATTGCCATTTGCACGGTGGTACGGTTGGCTTTGACAAGAAGATGTGGGATTACCGGGTGCTTAATGAAGAAGAGCCGTCCGTTGTTTTTACAATGTTGAGTCCCGATGGGGAGGAGAACTATCCCGGCAATTTGCAGGTTTCGGTTACTTTCATACTTACCGCAGATAACACTCTGCGTCTGGAATACGCCGCAACTACCGACAAGGACACGGTGGTCAATCTAACTAATCACAGTTACTTTAATCTGAACGGTTACGACAGGGACGATATCCTGGATACCGTGTTGTGTGTTAACGCCGACCGCATTACGCCGGTGGATGAAGGGTTGATACCCACCGGTGAGTATGCTTCTGTAGAAGGTACTGCATTGGATTTCCGTACACCGAAAGCGATACGAGAAGGGGTGTTTGGCGACCATCCGCAGATTCGCATTGCTGGTGGAGTGGACCACAACTATATTATTAATCATTATGATGGCTCTATGCTCCTCGCCGCTTACGCTTATAGTTCCAAGACTGGTATCCGTATGGATTGCTACACCAACCTGCCCGGTCTTCAGATTTATACCGGCAACTTCATTGACGAACAGAGTGGCAAGGGCGGCATCTGTTGGGATGCGTACGACGGTTTCTGTCTGGAAACGCAATATTTTCCAGATGCTATGAATCACGAAAATTTCCCGTCGGTTTTTCTTGCTGCCGGAGATACATACACAAGCCGTACGGATTTTCATCTGCGATTGGTATAAGGTGATAAGTTATGCGTATTATTACCGGGTCTGCCCGTGGTTGTCGATTGGAGACTTTATCGGGCAATGAAACACGACCGACTTCTGAAAAGGTAAAGGAAGCGTTGTTTTCCGCCATCCAATTTGATATTGAAGGACGCCGGGTGTTGGACCTGTTTGCCGGCTCCGGTCAATTGGGTATCGAAGCTCTCAGCCGTGGTGCGGCGTCCTGCATATTTGTAGACCGCAACACCGAAGCTGTTAAGGTGATTCGCAACAACCTGCATCGGGCAAAGCTTTCTGCAGCAGCGCAGGTGGTAGGGACGGATGCGCTATCCTACCTAGTTAACCCCAGGGAACGATTTGACCTGGTGTTTCTTGATCCACCGTACGCGTCGGACTTGCTCTCGCCGTGTTTGGCGAAGGTAGCACCACTTGTCAATGACGGCGGAGTTATTATATGTGAAACGGATGATGAAGCCGATATGCCGGAAAGCGTCGACCGATTTCAATTAGCACGTACCTACCGCTACGGTCGTATTCGGTTGCTTTTGTACCGCTATCGTAACGCACAGGAGGGGAGAAACCAATGAGAATAGCCATTTGTCCCGGTAGTTTTGACCCGGTAACGCTTGGTCATATGGATATTATCCGTCGCGCGTCTAATCTGTTTGATCGCGTTATCGTGGTTGTGATGACCAATGCGTCTAAGCGGCCCTTGTTCAACCAAGTAGAGCGTATGGACCTGCTCACAAGAGCCTTGCAAGAAGAAGGATTGACCACCAATGTGGTGGTGGACTGTTATGATGGCTT
>JAZRMD010000073.1:0-7659 GCA_045647285.1 Acutalibacteraceae bacterium | reverse complement strand
GGCTGCTACCAAGGCTGCCGTAGAAGAAGGTCTGGTAGCCGGCGGTGGCGTGGCGCTTATCAACGCTTCTAAGGCTCTTCTGCCCCTGCTGGAGCAGACGGAAGGCGATGTGAAGACCGGTGTACAGATCGTGCTGAAGGCTCTGGAGGAGCCGGTGCGCCAGATTGCCGTTAACTCCGGTCTGGAAGGCGGCGTCATCATTGATAAGATTCGCTCTGCCGATAAGGTGAACTACGGCTACAACTTCGCTACTGAGGAGTATGTGGATATGTTTGCTGCCGGTATTGTGGACCCCACTAAGGTGACCCGTTCTGCGTTGCAGAATGCCGCCTCCGTGGCTTCTATGGTGCTGACCACCGAGTCTTTGGTGGCTGACAAGAAAGAGCCGGTGGTTCCTGCGGCTGCTCCTGCTCCCGGCGGTATGGACGGTATGTACTAATTCGTTTTTTAAGGCCTCTGCTTGCGCAGAGGCCTTTTTCTCTTGCATTTTTGCGGTTTTCCCATTACAATGGGGTTAATGAAGGGAGTGGTAAATTTGGGCTCTGTGCGTATTGATCCTTTCTTTGAAAAGCAACCGCCTTTGCGGTTTGTGGAGGAACTGAAACAGCCGGTTCATCGTGAAAAACCGGCCTGGTTTACGACCAAAGACCCCGGAGATGGGGAAGTGTCGGTAACGGGTGCGTACCTCGTTAAGGAGTTTTCGGATACCGACGGTCTTCTGGAAACGGCTTATGCGGATTTTGACCGCTTTTTACAACTGTACACGATCGCCGGTGACCGGTATCCCATACGCATCGTCTACGAAGATACGCCGGTGTTTGAAGCGTATCGTCTGCGGATAACGACGCAGGAGTGTGTTGTGGGTGCCGCAGACACCGAGGGTATACGACGGGCGCTGATTTATTTGGAAGATGAACTGTGCAGGCGCTCCGGTCCGGTGCTGACCGTGGGAGAAATTTACCGTCAGCCGGTGATACGGGAACGCATTACCCGGGGCTTTTTTAGTCCCACCAACCGCCCTCCTAAAAACATTGACGAACTGATGGACGACGTAGATTACTACCCGGACGAATATCTCAACCGCTTGGCTCACGATGGTACGAACGGGTTGTGGATATATACGTATTTTCACGATCTATTAACCACCGATACCATACCGGAACATGGCAAGGATGCGGCGGTGCGCATTGCCAAGCTCAAGCGTGTGGTGGCTAAGTGTAAGCGATATGGCGTTAAAGTATGGATATTTGGTGTGGAGCCCTACGCCCTCGCTCCCGATGTGGCGGCGAAACATCCGGATGCGGTTGGCGGAGTCGGTTGGAACGGCCGCTATACCGTATGTACCTATAGCGAAGAGGGAGCCGCCTACTGTGTGGAGCTGACCCGCCGCTTAATGGAACAAGTGCCCGATTTGGGCGGTATCATTGATATCACGTTCGGTGAACGCCCCAGTAGTTGTGTCAATTCTACCGCCTTTTGTCAATGTCCCCGTTGCCGACAGCATAGCCGTGGTGAGGCGTTGGCGCACACAGTAAATTTATTGAAAGAGGGCATGCGACAAGCCGGCTCCAAGGCGGACTTTGTCAGTTGGACCTACGGGCATCGAGAGAGCCCCCGTGAGGAGATTGAGGAATACGTTCGTCTGGCTCCCGATGATGTGATGCTGATGGAAAACTTTGAGGATGCCGGATTTCCCACCCAATTGGGCAAAACGCGACAGGCTACCGATTATTGGCTTTCCTACGTAGGACCGTCGGATATGTATGCCAATGCGGCACAGACGGCACAGAAAGAGGGAAAACACCTGTTTGCGAAGATGCAGGTGTGTTGTTCTCACGAGCTGGCTACCGTGCCGTACATACCCGTTCCGGGCATACTGTTTGATAAGTATACAGCTGCCCATCGGTTTGGCGTCGAAGGGGTTATGCAATGCTGGTATTTTGGTAACTATCCGTCCTTGATGAGTAAGGCGGCAGGAGAACTGTCGTTTGCCGGTGACTTTTCGGATAAAGATGCGTTTTTGACGCATCTGGCCGGTATCTATTGCGGTGACCGTGCGCCGGATTTGGTAAGCGCTTGGAAGCGTTTTGAAGAAGGATACACGCATTATCCCATCAATATCATGTTTAGTTACTACGGTCCGATGCACGACGGCGTGGTGTGGGATCTGGCTTTGGAACCTACGGATACCTGCTTGCCTCGTAGTTGGCAGTTGCCGGACAAGCCGGACGGTGACCGGATTGGAGAATGTCTGCAAAGCGGACACACGCTGGAAGAAGCCATTACCTTAACCGACTATATGCGTGAGGCGTGGCACGAGGGTGTGGCTTTGTTGCCGGATACCACTCCGGTGGAGCAACGGACGGTGGCACAGGCGCTGGACGTCCTATTGGCCAGTGGCAATAATATTCTGCACTTTTACCATCTGCGTGAACAATTGGCGTACGCCGCCAATGATGCGGCTGCCTTGTTGGACGCTATGGAATCCATCGTAGAGGAAGAGATGACTCATAGCGCCGTGATGATAGACCTTTGTTACACGGATAGACGGCTTGGGTATCATTCGGAGGCAGAAGGGTTCAAGTTTTTCCCGGAAAAGTTGCAGGAACGTATACGCTCTCTTGCAATATTGAAGGCCGACTCTTTTACTCGTGTGCGGAATGCATTGGCTCACGTTCACAAGCCGCTTACCTGGTATGACGGTGATATAGATTCCGGTTATCGGATGGGTAAGGGCGATCAAACAACGGCTTCCTTTGTTCGTGTGGGAGATAGCGCTACTTTCCGCGTGGCATACGATGCAGAGCATCTCTATGTTGAACTGCAAGGCAGCGCAAACGTGCGTTATTGCCTAAACTTTGAGTATCGCCTGTTATGGCCGTCTCCGGGCATTGTGATCAACAATGGCGTTGTTGGACTGTCGGAATGTGCTGTTTCCCACCAATCTATGTGGGGGGATAAGATTACGCAAGAATTGGCAAAATACCACCTGCTCCATAACGACCCGGCTACGGGCCATTATGTGTTGGCCATTGACCGTCAGGCGGTAGGATGGACGGAGGACCGCCCCTTGCGGATGGCGCTGACGGTCAACGGCGTCCCGTGGATGGCCGATGACCAACCGGTACGCACGTTGGGCAAGTTTGACGCTTCGCCCGGTGATTTTGGTTGGCTTATGCCGTGATTGTCATCAGTTTGTACAAAAGACCTCCCGTTTTGACGGGGGTCTTTTGTCATTACGACAGAATGTGACGGATTGCGATTTTCATCTTGCATTTTAACAACTGTTGTTGTATAATTCTTACATAAAATAATATCTGTGTGAAGTTTGCAGGAAAGTCGGTATGCACCGCACCGAAGGAGTAACACTCTCAGGTGTCCTTTTTTGGACGAGGACTGCAATCGGATGGAACTTTGGAGAAACCCATTGAGTTGGGGGCCGAAGGGGCAAGTGCGTTACGCATCAATCTCTCAGGCAAAAGGACAAAGTATTACGTATTATCTCACGCCATACGGTGATGGATATACTTATGTTCTTTTGATGACAGACAGAGCGTATCGCCCTGTCTGTTATTTTTGTATTTTAATCAAAAGAGGGGATCATTGTGTTAGAGTTCATCACCAACATCAACGACACGATCAACGGCCTCGTATGGACCAAGATAGGTCTGTGGCTGTTGATTGCGGTGGGCATTATCACCACCATCTGTACCGGCGTATTCCAGATTTCGCATCTGGGTCACTGGTGGAAGAACACCATCGGCAGTATGTTTAAGAAGAACGTTATTGGTCATACCAAGGAGAAGGGCGCCATTTCTCCTTTCCAGGCCCTGTGTACAGCTTTGGCGGCCACCATTGGTACCGGTAATATTGCCGGTGTGGCGGCGGCTATCTGTATTGGCGGCGCCGGTGCTGTGTTCTGGATGTGGATTGCCGCTTTCTTCGGTATGATGACCAACTATTCGGAAAACGTTCTGGGTCTTTACTACCGTCGCCGCAATACCGACGGCGAATGGTCCGGCGGCGCTATGTATTACCTGCGTGACGGTCTGGGCGGCAAGAAGAACTGCAAGTGGATCGGTCGCGTTTTGGCGGTGCTGTTCAGCGTATTCACCCTGCTTGCCTCCTTTGGTATCGGCAGTATGGGCCAGGTGAACAAGATCGTTGCTAACGTGGTTTCTGCCTTTGATATCCCGGCTCTGTCCTCGGTGCAAGTGATGGATGGTATCTCTCTGTACAGTGTGATCATCGGCGTATTGATTATGGTACTGGTGGCGCTCATCGTACTGGGCGGCCTCAAGCGCATTGCATCTGTGGCGGAAAAGATCGTTCCGGCGATGGTCGTGTTGTTCGTGGTTGGCAGTCTGGTAATTATCGGTGTCAACTATGCCAACATCGGCGGTGCTTTCAAGGCGATCTTTGTTAACGCCTTTACCCCTGTTGCGGCTATCGGTGGTGGTATCGGTGCTGTAATTAGTAAGGTCGTTACCCAGGGTTTCAAGCGTGGCGTGTTTTCCAATGAGGCCGGTCTCGGTTCTTCGGTTATGGTACACTCCAACTCCAGTGTTAAAGAGCCCGTTAAGCAGGGTATGTGGGGTATCTTTGAGGTGTTTGCTGATACCATCGTGGTGTGTACTATGACCGCCTTGGTGGTGCTCACCTCCGGTGTGTTCGATATTAACACCAACGCTATTGTGGCGGAAGGGTACACCGACGCCACCTTGGTGGGCGGCGCTTTCAATAGCGTGTTCTCTTGGGGTGGCATTGGCGAAAAGTTTGTCGCCATCGCCATGTTCCTTTTCGCCTTCACCACCGTTCTCGGCTGGTCCCATTATGGCTCCAAGGCGTGGGAGTATCTGTTTGGCGCCAAGAGCAAGGTCGTGTTTAAGATTATTCACGTCTGCACCATCATCTTTGGCGCTGTGATGACCTCTTCTCTGGCCTGGGATATCTCCGATACCTTTAACGGTCTGATGATGATTCCCAACTTGATTGGTGTGGTCGTTCTCTGTCCCCTGGTGATCAAGATTACCAAGAACTACGTTGACCGTAAGATCAAGGGCAAGGACGTTGAGCCCGTCCTCTCTTACGATGCACAGGTTCAGGCAGAATCGGCTGAAGCCGTAAAGAACGGTCACGATTAAGTCCTCGCTTTGACGCACTCGCCGGCAGTAATGCCGGTGGGTGCGTCTTTTTTTGTTTTGCAGAACTTTCCGTCAATCCAAATCACATATTTTTTCATATCAGCCGCACAATAGCATTGACTAAAAACAAGGAGCGTAATGGGATGAAAAAATGGGTATTTTTGGTGGGAGCAGCGGTGTTGGTGGCGGGAGTCTGTGTTGCCGTAACCGGTGGGGAGGAAACGGTAACGGTAACCGGAATACGATTGCAAAAGCAAAGGGCAGAGCATACGGTATCCTGTACCGGTGTAATAGAGCCGGGTGAACTGCAAGGGGTGTCGGCAGAAATTCCCTGTGTGATTGAAAAAGTGTTGGTGGAGGAAGGGCAGGCGGTAAAAGCCGGTGAAGCCGTTGCTATTGTTAACAAAACAGCAACCCGCTTGTTACAGAGCGAAAGGCACACGCAAGCCTTATCTTTGTCGGTTATGCCGGACAATCTGTATGCTTCTGCAGATGGTATCGTGATGCAGATATTGGCCGAGCCTGGTCAGTTGTTAGAGAAAGGTATGCCGTGTGTCGTAGTGGCCGATAGAGATAAACTCTGTGTGCGTATCGGTATTCCGGAAAAACATCTGAATGTGGTCCGTAGTGACCAGCGTGCAATGGTTAGCGGTAAAGGTCTTGCGGAGCAACAGTATGACGGCGTGTTGAAAGACATTTCTGCGGCGGTGAGCACCGTGGGAAACGGTACGGCCGTTACCGGTCGTGTACGGATGGATAGTGGTGCCATAGACGATTCGTTTCGTGTGGGCTTGACCACCAAAGTCAAGTTGGTAACGGCCGTATACGATGCCGGCTTAGTTGTTCCCTTTGACGCTCTTGTGCGTGAGGGGGAGGAGGCGTACGTGTATCTGTACGCCGATGATAAGGTGCAAAAACATCCCGTGCGCATTGTGGAAGAGGTGGCGCAAGGAGCGTTGGTGGAAGACGCTTCCCTCGACGGCGCCATTATCGTGGCTCAGGCATCCACCGTTCCTGAGGATTTGGAACTGGTGCGTGTAGAACTGAAGGAGGGCCCGGCGTGAGAGGTATCTGGCAAAGTGCGTGGATTATGCTGTATCGTCGTAAGCTAAGCTCCCTGTTGACCATTGCCGGCATAGCGGTGGGTACAGCCTTGGTGGTGCTGATATCCGGTATCAGCAACGTGGGGGAGCGTACGGTGCAACGTGAACTGGAAAGTATGGGTATCAACGGTATTTCGGTCAGCGCCACCGGTGGACTGACGATGGAGTGCCTGAGTGGTATCCGTTCCTTGCCAATGGTATCCCAGGCAATGCCCTTGCTCATTCAGTATGGGTATGTGGACATTCATTCCGAGCCCTATAGTATTGTGGGCTGTGGCATAGACAGTGGTGCTGACCAGGTGATATCGCTCAGCCTACTCCACGGGCGTATGCTGACTCCTGCAGACGTAACCGCAGAGGCGGAAGTGTGCGTACTGGATGAAACTTTGGCCATAGACGCTTACGGCCGTTCCAATGTATTGGGGGAAAGGGTGACGGTGGTGTTGGAGGAGGCATCTGTGGAATTGACGGTGGTTGGCGTTACGGCGGCGGACAGCAGTTTGCTTCAATCGGTCACCTCTATGATTCCGTATATGGTGTATGCGCCATACACTACCTTGCAAAGTTACGCCGGTGTGGATACTTTTGACCAGATAGCGGTCCGGGTAAACGATGCGGAAAATACCGAGATAGCCCGGCAACGTATTGACGATACGTTGTTGGCAATGGACGAGGATCTGGGCACCTTAATGACTGAAAATCTATCCAGCCAACGGCAACACCTGGATTCACTCGTGTCGGTGATATCCACGGCCTTGACCGCTATTGGCGGCGTTTCTCTGTTGGTGTCCGCATTTGGTATTATGACTATGATGTTGGCATCGGTCCACGAGCGCACCCGTGAGATTGGTGTAAAAAAGGCTATTGGTGCAACCAAAACACGCATCATGAGTGAGTTTTTGGCCGGTGCGCTGTTAATGAGTGGCATCGGTGCGTTGGTTGGTATGGCAGTGGGCGTAGGCGGTATTGGTATCGGTTGCGCAATTATGGGGTTTACGCCGGTTTGGTCTGTGGGGGAGTTGCTCGGCATTTTGGGCCTGACATTGTTGTTGGGAGCAGTATTCGGTGCTTATCCGGCCTATCGTGCCTCTGGATTGCGACCGGTGGACGCCTTGCGGCAGGATGGATAAAAAAAGGTTGCTTTTTTATCTCAACGTGTTATAATAGTAGAGGTGTATTTTAACGTGTTCACTCTTGCTTGAGAGGTGTAGATAGATTGGAAAGATACAGGATATGCGGCGGTAAGCGCCTGTCCGGCGCCGTAGATATCAGCGGTGCCAAGAATGCGGTCGTGGCCATTCTTCCGGCTGTCATTCTGTGCGATGAGCCCTGCATTATAGAGAATATTCCCAACATCAGTGATGTTTCCACGTCCCTCAATATACTGTCGGCTATGGGCGCTAAGGTGCGCC
>JAZRMD010000072.1:0-2556 GCA_045647285.1 Acutalibacteraceae bacterium | reverse complement strand
TCTTACCTCTTCGTTCTCCATCCTAATTTTTAACTTTTAATTGTTAATTTTTAATTGCTCTTCTCACTGTCGTGACAAAATTTCTTCCCCTAGGGCGCGGTAGGCTTTGGCACCCTTGCAGCCCTTGTCGTAGTAGTTGATGGGTTTGCCATAACTGGGTGCTTCCGCCAAACGGACACTGCGGGGGATCACCGCCCCGTATACCTTGCGAGGGAAGAACTTCTTCACCTCCGCCACCACCTGCTGGGTCAGGTTGGTGCGACCGTCGTACATGGTGAACATGACCCCCTCCAGCTCCAGACCGGGGTTATACAGCCGCTTGACCTGCCGGACGGTGGCAATCAGCTGGGACAGACCTTCCAGCGCATAGTATTCCGTCTGGGCCGGAATAAGGAAGGTGTCCGCCGCCACCAGAGCGTTAAGGGTCAGCAGACCCAAGGCCGGAGGGCAGTCGATGAGTATGTAGTCGTACCGGTCCCGGTAGGGCGCCAAGGCGGCCTTGAGCCGTGTCTCCCGTCGAGGCATATCCACCATCTCGATCTCCGCCCCGGCCAAGGCCGGCGCCGAGGGTATTACCGACAGACCGGCAAAGGCGGTGCGGATGTCTGCCGCCGCCGTATCCTCGCTGCTGCACAGCAGGTCATAGGTGGACAGCCGTTGCCGCTTGTCCAGTCCCACGCCGCTGGTGGCGTTGCCCTGGGGGTCGATATCCACCAACAGGGTGCGGTGACCCATCTCACCAAACACCGATGCCAGATTGACCGCCGAGGTGGTCTTGCCCACGCCGCCTTTTTGGGTGACGATTGCTATAATCTTAGCCATAACGCCCGATTTCCTTTCGTTTTCACATATATATTCAATTATAGCACACTCCCGGCGGCTTGTAAACAGAAAAAAGCCGCCGACAGGGTGGCTGTCGGCGGCCGGGTAGGACTCCGTTATTACTCCTCGGTGGGAGCGTCCTTCTCCTTGCTCAGTATCACGTTGGCGATGATACCAATGATGAGGGCGGTGGCAATGGAGGTGATGGTCACCTGGCCGAAGGTCAGGGACAGACCGCCGATACCGGCAATCAGGATGGAAGACGCCACAAACAGGTTGCGGTTCTTCTCCAGGTCCACCTTCTGGACCATCTTCAGACCGGATACGGCGATGAAGCCGTACAGAGCCATACATACGCCGCCCATTACACAGGCCGGGATGGAGTTAACAAAGGCCACGAAGGGGTTGATGAAGGCGATGATAATGGCGCCGATGGCGGCGGTGATGATGGTGTAGACGGAAGCGTTACGGGTGATGGCCACGCAACCCACCGACTCGCCGTAGGTGGTGTTGGGACAGCCGCCGAAGAAGGCACCCACCATAGAGCCCACGCCGTCACCCAGCAGGGTACGGGACAGGCCGGGGTCTTCCAGCAGGTCGGCCTCAATGATGGAGGAGATGTTCTTGTGGTCCGCCACGTGCTCGGCAAACACCACGAAGGCCACCGGCACATAAGCGGCGGCGATGGTGCCGATGTAGGCACCGTTGAGCTCACCAAAACCGCCGAAAGCGGTCAGGAAGGTGAAATCGGGCACCTGGAAGAAGGTGGACAGGCCCACGCCATTCTCTACCAAGGCGGTGAAGTGACCGAAGTTGATGACCTGCAGAGCCGGGATATCCGCCACGTTACCGATAACGGTGCAGATGGCGGCCACGGCGTAACCGGCCAGAATGCCCAGGATGAAGGGAATCAGACGGGCCATCTTCTTGCCGTAGGTGGAGCAGAGCATGGTGGTGAACAGGGTCACCAGACCGATGAGTACGCACAGCAGGGTGTTGGCAACCGGGTTGCCGGCCGCATCGGACACGCCGCCCTTCTGCAGGTCGCCCACGGCGTTACCGGCCAGGGACAGACCGATGATGGCCACGGTGGGACCGATAACCACGGGGGGCATCAGCTTGTTAAGCCAACCCACACCGGCAAACTTAACGATAATGGCGATGATCACGTACACCAGACCAGCCAGTATCGCACCGATGATGAGGCCCAGATAGCCCAGCGCCATGCTGACGCCACCGGCAAAGGCGGCGGCCATGGAGCCGAGGAACGCAAAGGAAGAGCCAAGGAACACCGGGCTCTTGCGCTGGGTGAACAGCACGTACACCAGAGTACCCACACCGGCGCCGAACAGGGCGGCGGCAGGACTCATACCATGGCCGATGATGACCGGCACCACCAGAGTGGCGGCCATAATGGCCAGAAGCTGCTGAATGGCGAATACGATGAGCTGACCGAACTTGGGTTTGTCATTGACGTTGTAAACCAGTTTCATTGTCTATACCTCCTCATTGTTGCAAAGTCCTCTCCGCAGACGCAAAAAAAGGGACCTTATCGCCCACGCGACAAGATCCTGTAAGGTGCATCGGCTCTTGTCGGTTTACGGTCCGCAGAGTACGCCTTTGTCTTTCCTCATTATACGAAAAAGGGCGAAAAAAGTCAAGAGAAAGTTACCCGTCGGGAGGACAGAGGGCAAATATCCGATGGAGAAAAAAGGCCCCCTTTAGGCAAGGGGG
>JAZRMD010000071.1:0-3777 GCA_045647285.1 Acutalibacteraceae bacterium | reverse complement strand
CATCCTGTCCCGGGAACTGCGCATGAAGGAAGAAGCCAAAAAGAAAAAGCAGTAATCATCCGCACAAAAAAGCAGGAGGAGGGGTGGTTCCACCGCCTTTGCTGTGTCGATTTATTTTGCGAAGTCCACGGCACGGTTTTCACGGATGAGGTTGACCTTGATCTGGCCGGGGTAGTCCATATTGCTCTCAATCTTCTTGGCAATATCGTGGGCCAGAATAACCATCTGCTCGTCGTTGACCTTGTCGGGGCGCACGATAATGCGCACCTCACGGCCGGCCTGGATGGCAAAGGAGCGTTCCACCCCGTCAAAGCTGTTGGCCAGTTCCTCCAGCTTCTCCAGACGCTTGATGTAGTTCTCCAGATTCTCCCGACGGGCGCCGGGACGGGCGGCGGAGATGGCGTCAGCTGCCTGTACCAGACAGGCCACCACCGTCTTGGCCTCCACGTCGCCGTGGTGAGCCTGAATGGCGTGTACCACCGCTTCGTTTTCCTTATACTTACGGGCAATATCCACACCGATCTCGATGTGGGAGCCTTCCACCTGATGGTCTACCGACTTACCGATATCGTGCAGCAGACCGGCACGGCGAGCCACCTCCGGGTCAATGCCCAGTTCGCTGGCCATAATGCCGGAGAGGAACGCCACCTCCATGGAGTGGTCCAGTACGTTCTGTCCGTAACTGGTGCGGTAACGCAGGCGGCCCAGCAGCTTGACAATCTCCGGGTTGATGCCCCGCAGACCGGTCTCCAGAACGGCCCGTTCGCCCTCCGCCTTGATGGTGTTCTCTACCTCACGGGTGGCCTTGTTGACCATCTCCTCAATACGAGCCGGGTGAATACGGCCGTCGGAGATCAGACGCTCCATAGCAATACGGGCGATCTCACGGCGCACCGGATCAAAGCCGGACAGAGTAATGGCTTCGGGGGTATCGTCAATGATAAGGTCCACGCCGGTGAGGGTCTCAATGGCACGGATGTTGCGGCCTTCCCGGCCGATGATGCGGCCCTTCATCTCGTCGTTGGGCAGGGGCACCACCGATACGGTGCTTTCCGCCACCTGGTCGGCGGCCACACGCTGGATGGCGTGGGAGATGAGGGAGCGTGCACGCTGGTCGGCCTCGTTCTTGAGCTGGTTTTCGTACTCCACCAGCTTACGGGCCTTCTCGTGCTCCAGTTCCTGACTCAGGCTGTTGAGCAGGTACTCCTTAGCTTGTTCCTTGGTGAAACCGGACAGACGCTCCAGCAGTTCGTACTGGCTCTTCTTAAGGGCTTCAATGTCCGCCATACGCTCGTCAGCTTCGCGGTTTTTCTGGGCTAAGGCTTCTTCCTTCTTCTCGTAATTGTCGATCTTGTGATCCAGAGTCTCTTCCTTTTGCTGTAAGCGGCGCTCCTGACGCTGTACGTCGGCCCGGCGCTCTTTGAGCTCTTTTTCGGACTCGTTACGCAGATGGTAGATTTCGTCCTTTGCCTTGACGATGGCTTCTTTCTTGGCGGATTCGGCGGCGGAACGGGCATCCTTGAGGATGCGTTCGGCCTCCTTTTCGGCGGACCCGATGGCGGATTCCGCCTGCTTCTTGCGGTGCTGGATACCGGCGCGGAAAGCCACGAGCGCCGCCACCACACCGCCGATGATCAAGGCGCCCGCGCAGGCACCGATCAATACCGGTAATGTAATTGGCATTAGGGATACACCTCCTGATTGGTTGTTGTGGATTGCGGTCAAGGGGCGGTCCCACGGGGAAGAATTCACTTTTTAATCAAAAGGGGGAAACGGGCAGGTCGCCCGTACGGTTATAATGAAAAAAGCGTCCGCATCCCTACGGGATCGCCGGAAAACTGTAACGCGACAGTTTGCTAACCACCACGGTACGCGCCGTGGTGACGGTATTTGTCCGATAATGCGACCTATATAGCCACACTATACCTTGTATATCATACACCATCGTATCCCCCTTTGTCAAGGGCACGAAGAGCAATCCGGCGGCAAAAACCGAATTTTTTCACCACTCTACGGCGCAGGCATACTATGGGATAGGAAACCTTTTTGGGAAAGGGTGAGGTGTATGGAAATCCTGCGTGTGGAGCATCTGCGTCAAGCCTACCAGTCTAAGGACGGGGAGGTGGTAGCGCTGCAGGATATTGACTTTACAATGAACAAGGGCGACTTTTTTAGCGTGGTGGGCCCCAGTGGGTGCGGCAAGTCCACCCTGCTGTCCATCATCGCCGGTATGCTGTCAGCCACCGCCGGGCAGGTGACGGTGGCAGGGGAGCGTGTCACCGGCCCGTCTGCCCATATTGGCTATATGCTGCAACAGGATAACCTGCTGGAATGGCGCACCATCCGGCAGAACGTATACTTTGGTCTGGAGGTGCGCCACGCCCTGACGCCCGAGACCCGGGACCGGGCGGACGGGTTGTTGGAAACCTACGGACTGGCCGCCTTTGCCGGCAGCCGTCCCTCCCAGTTGTCCGGCGGTATGCGGCAGAGGGTGGCGCTCATCCGCACCTTAGCCATTAACCCGGACATCCTGTTGCTGGACGAAGCCTTCTCGGCATTGGATTACCAGACCCGTCTGCAGGTAACCGAGGACGTGTACGGCATTATCCGCCGGGAGGGGGTCACCGCCCTGATGGTGACCCACGATATTCCCGAAGCCATCGGTATGGGGGATGAGGTGCTCATTCTCTCCCCCCGTCCGGCGGTCATTCGTCACCGTCTGCCTATCCGCTTTGCCATGGAGGGGCGCACCCCCCTCTCCTGTCGCCAACAACCGGAATTTTCCCGGTATTTTGACTTTATATGGAAGGAATTGGGGATGTATGAAGCGCACGAAAGCCCTGCCGACCCTGTCCGCAGAGCGCCGGCAGTACCTGAAGGACAATAGACGCACCAAGCGGCGCATCCGGTTGTGCCGCTGGGGTGTACTGGTGTTGTTTCTCCTGTTTTGGGAGGGGGCGGCTCGGCTGGGCGTCATAGACAGCTTTGTGTTCAGCCAACCCACCCGTATATGGCAGACCTACCGGGATATGGCAAACAACGACCTCTTATACCACGCCGGGGTCACGGTGGGGGAAACGTTGGCCGGATTTCTGCTGGGCGCGGCGGCAGGTGTCCTGTTGGCGATCCTCCTGTGGTGGAGTCCCTTCGTGGCACGGGTCAGTGAGCCGTATCTGGTGGTGCTCAACAGTCTGCCCAAGATCGCTCTGGGCCCGGTCATCATTATATTGGCCGGGGCCGGCACCGGCGCTATTGTGTTTATGGCGCTGGCTATTTCGTTGGTGGTAACCGTCCTGGAGATGCTGTCCGGCTTCCGGGACACCGACCCGGGGGCCATCCGAATGGCCCGGACCTTCGGCGCCACCAAGGGGCAGATATTCCGCAAGGTGGTCTTTCCCTACAATATACCCACCCTTTTTGACTCACTAAAGGTCAACATTGGTCTGTCGCTGGTGGGCGTGATTGCCGGGGAGTTTCTGGTATCCCGTGCCGGACTGGGATATCTGATTGTGTACGGAGGCCAGGTTTTCAAGATGGACCTGGTTATGTCCAGCGTGATTATCCTGGCGCTGGTGGCGGTGCTGTTGTATGCGGCCGTCGCTCTGCTCCAGCGATGGGTCACCCGTTAATGAGAAAGGGAGAGAGTATGCGTTTTAACCGAATTCGGATGGTGGCGCTGCTGTGCGCGGCGGTATTGCTGTGTCTGCCTCTGGCCGGCTGTGCCGGAGAAGAAGGGTTGCAGAAGGTACGGGTGTGTGAGGTCACCCACTCCATCTT
>JAZRMD010000070.1:0-5292 GCA_045647285.1 Acutalibacteraceae bacterium | reverse complement strand
ACCGGCTTGTACCTTCAACTTCTGGCCGTTGTCGTCCTGCAGGACGATACGGGGACGCTCACGCTGAGAGTTCCAGTTGTCCTTAATAGTGGTCTTGAGAGAGTGGGTGCCGGCAAACGCCTGCTCGGTCACCACGCCGTCAAACTTACCCTTGTCGTTGGTGTTGGTGGTAAGGTTGCTCAGGGTCACGCCCTCAAAGGTCTGGCTTAACAGCGGACGGCCGGCCGGAGCAGGAACAGCCGGCTGATTGGCCGGATCGCCCCACTTGGCGTACAGGGTGATGCTACCATTCTCGGGGAACTGTACGTTGGTAGCCTCCTGGGTCAGACCGGCATCGGTATACCAGCCCAGGAAGGTGTAGGCGCCCTTGCTGGGAGTAGGCAGGGTGGCTGCCGTACCCTTGTCGCCCACCAACGCCTCCGGCACACCGGTGCCGCCGTTGGTGTTCAGGGTGATCTTGGCCGCGTTGGGATCTTCTTCCCACTTAGCATACAGGGTGGTACCGTCGACGTCGTTGCCGAAGGTCACGGAGGGCACTGCCGTACCGGTGTAAGAGGCGTTGGCGTACCAACCCTTAAACACGTAGGCAGGACGGGTCGGCACGGGCAGATCCCGGGTGGTCTCATCCACACCGACCAGCGTCTCGGTCTTACTGTCATAGCCCATATCCAACGTCACGGTGACGGGGGTAAAGCCCACCACCACCTTAACGTTGTCTACCAGCACCGCGTCACCCACGGTGGGATCCTCGTTGTTAAGGTAGATATGTACGCCGCCACCCGGATAGGCACCCTTAAGAGCCACGGTAGCGGTCTGCCACTGACCGGGGTTGGCGGTAGGAGCTAACTCGGCAGCCGCCTTACAGGTGTCCGAGAGGACATTATAGGTGTTGCCGTTGGCATTGGGGCCGGCTTGCCACGACCAGGAACCGGCCACCACACGCATCTGCGCCGGGGTGCTCAGGCTGAGCACCTTGTAATCAAAGGTCACCAGCACGTTTTCGTTCTGGTTGCAACTAACCTTAGTGCCGGTGCCGTCAAAGAAGCGGAAACCGGCAAACTTATGGCCGGCGGTGCCCAAGAAGCTGAGCTTCATGGCGCTGCCGTAGGCCGCATCGCCGCTATCCACGATCTCGGCTTTGTTGGCCACGGTAGCCGACATATCGTTTACGCCCTGGGCGCCGGAGCCGTAACCGGTGAAATCCGTCTCGTAAGCCGTGCCCTTGGAAAGCACAGGCAGCGCCTTGCTGATAACGATGTCGGTCATCTGCACTTCCAGGCCGCCTGCCGCACCGATGTCCGCAGGCACCATGGTGAAATGGATACCCTGCAGTTCGGTAGCGGTAAAGATACAACTAGCCGTCTGCCACGTGGTGTGGGTAACACCCTGTGCCAGCTGCAAGTTGAGGTAGTCGGTCGCGTTGGTGGCGTTGTTAGCGGCTTGTACGCCGGCATTGTTCATACTAGCCGCCCAGGACTGACCCTTCACCACAAAGCGCAGCTTGGCCGCCGTGGGGGCGGCGATGACCTTATACTTGAAACTGACCTCGTAGGTGTGTTCAGCTTTCACACGGAAGTCGTCGTTACCGTAGGTCACATAGTTGGTGGTGTCGCTGATGCGCTTGTTGGTAAACACCCGGAAAGCGGTATACTTGTCGCTTCCGGACACCATATTGGTGTGATACTTGAGGGTCATATAGCCCCCGTTGGCATCAAAGGTGGGTGTCGTCGTCGCCACCCCAGCCGCGTAGGTGTTGTTGCCGTTGTCGGCTGCAGCATACGCGCCTGTGCCGTTGCTCTGGATGGGATTGGAGGTAAAGTCCAACACCGCCAGCTGATCGCCGGTGAGGGAGCTTACCACCTCGGCGCCGATGTTGCTCCATACCATACACGACATCAGTATGGTGACGGAAAGGAGCAACGCCAGTGCCTTCCTTGCGTACAGGTTTTTGGTCATATTGCATATTCCTCCTTGCAGTATAGTCATACGCTATGGTTAGACTCACCATCATTATACACGGTTTTTTTGCATTTTTCTATTGCATTATGTGCCCAATATGTGATAGAATGTAACCAAGAAAACTCACGCATCTCTAATAATAGTGTGATAATGACCAGCAAGTGGAAAAGGTGGAATATTGTGGAACGGATATCCTATGACCATAACGGGTACGGCGAATTGCCCTTGCGCAACCGGCATTTTGCCGATCTGAATCCCCTAGAGGTGGGAACGGAACAAACCAAGCCCGGCTACGGACCGCTTATGTGTGCCCGTCAACACTTTCTCATCCATTACGTGCTGTCCGGCAAGGGGTGGTTCCTGTCCAATGGACAGGAGCACACGGTCAAGGCGGGAGAATTCTTCCTTATACGTCCCCACGATATTGCCCAATACATAGCCGATATGGAGGACCCGTGGCATTATGTCTGGGTGGGGTTTGACGGAAGTCTGGCAGAAAAATTTTACAGCCTACCCCACGTGGTCAATAAAATGGAACCGGACTTGTTCAAGGAAATACGCCAGATGCTTCTATCCGACTTTGTCGGTTGGGAAGGGATGGAAGAAGAATACATCGTAATGATGCTGCACCGCATTATGGCCGAGTTGTTTGCCAGTAAGACGCCCTTGAACACAGCGGCACATCACGCCAGCCGCATCCACACCTATATCCAAACCTCCTATGCGCAAAACATCACGGTACAGAGCATTGCAGACACCTTTTCGCTCGATCGGCGGTACATATCCCGTTTATTTAAGAAACGCTACGGCGTTACTATACAGGAATATCTGGTGAAAATGCGGATGGAAAGCGCCCAACGACTGCTGCGCACGGGACATTCCGTGGCGGAAAGCGCCTTGCTCTCCGGCTATCGGGAGAGGTCGCACTTCTCCCGTATGTTCTACAAATATTACGGTATGTGGCCGCAGGAATACGCCAAAAAAGAATAAAAATAAAGGCGACAATCCCTCACGGGAATGTCGCCTTTTGTTGTTGTCGTTTTCCATATCGAGAGAGAACGATATTTCAAGGTGGATGACCTTGCCCGATCCTCCACGGTATGTTCCCTGCGAACATCCTCCTAGCATTAACCGTTCAAAATATCTTTCAAGAAGGTAACGGCGTCACCGATATCCCTCATGGGGTCTGCTCCGGCTTCACGCTCAATGGTCAGGTAGCCAGTGTACCCGATATCTTCCAGCGCCTTGAGGTATGTGGGGAAACCCACGTTGCCTTCGCCCAGAGGAAGCTCACGGAAGGCGGTTTCCTTTTCGATGTTTTCCGGACGGGGGGTGATGCCGTAAATGTACTCAGGGTTATCCCGGCGCAGCATCACGCCATCCTTAGCGTGGGTGTGCACGATATAGTCCTTGAGATTATGTACCGCTTCCACCGGGTCGTCCGCCACCACCATCACCAGGTTGGCCGGGTCCAGGTTGACACCCACGCCACGGGAGCCGAGACCGTCCAAGAAGGTCTTGAGTACCGAGCTGGGTTCCGGGCCGGTCTCCACCGCAAAGTGGGCGCCGATACTGTCCGCATACCGAGCCAGCTCACCGCAAGCATCCTGCATAACAGCGTACCGGGGGTGGGTAGGATCGGATGGCACCACACCAATGTGGGTGGTTACCACATCGGTGCCCAGGTCCTTGGCCAGATCCAAGATCCGCTTGGACCGTTCGATCAGGTCCGGGTTGCGGCTAACATCGCCAAAACCGTGACCCAGGTCGCCGCACAGGGCGGAGAAACACAGACCGTGGTCTTGGACCTTACGCAACAGTTCGCGCCGTCTGTCCGGAGTCAGCGCCTCGGGGGTAAACTCACCACGCACCGTGTACAACTGCAAACCTTGCGCACCCACCTTGACGGCACAGTCCAGCGCCTCGTCCAACGGCTTGCGGAATGAATCCAGCATAACACCAATGGGAAACGAATACATACTTGACACCTCATTTCATAGGTCGTGAGGGATGCTCACAACTCCATTATATATGTCCGCCTTGTTCTGTGCAAGGAAATAACGCAAAAATTCTTTGGCTATATTGCTGAGTTTTTTCGCAATCTTGCTTTTTCTTGCTTTTTGTCGGTATTTTGTGTATACTGCAAGGTAGAAGAGTCAGTACAGAAAGGAGGGGTCTACCGTGACGCCTATGACAGCCGACGGTCTACGTGCCTATCTGACCGCCGTTCGGCGCCATCCCACCCTGGTGGTAGGCCACCCGGCACCGGATGGGGACGCGGCAGTATCCTGCGTAATGGAAGGGTGGCGGCGGCAGGTGACAGACGGCACAGACACGCTTCCGCTGTTGTTGTGTGACACCCTACCCATCGAGGTGGCGTGGCTTTTCGGTGAGTTTGCCGACATACTCACCGTCGGCGAACTGCCGGCCGATCTGCCGGTGGTGCTGACCGACCATCACACGGCACCTGCTTTAGAAGGGCGTATCATAGGGGTGGTGGACCACCATCTGCCCTCCCCCGGTGCCATAAAAGACGGCACTCACACGGTCATACGGCCGGTAGGCGCCACCACCACCATCGTAACGACCGCCTGGCAACGGCAAGAGTTGATACCCGACCCCACGGTGGCACGTATTCTGTTGGGCGGCATCTTGTTGGATACCGACGGCTTATCCCCCCACAAGGCCACCGAGGAGGACCGTCAGGCGGTGCTGTGGCTCGTGGCCCTGTGCGGCGAAGAGCCGGGGGCATTTTACGCCAAGCTCCGGGAGCGTCTGCTCAGCGAAACCGACCTTGGCACCCTCTACCGTCGGGACCATCGGATGTACGCCGAGGGTGCCGACAGCATCGGGTTTGCCGTACTCAAGGTGTGGCAACACAATCTGCCGGATAAGGCCGTGGTACGGCGGCTGTTGACCCAGGAAGCCGCTATACCCGGACGACGGCTGTGCGTAGCGAAAATCAGCCTGTATAACGAAGATGGCTTGCAGGAGGAATATTACCTCACAGCCGGCGAAACCGCCGCCTGCCGCCGTATGCAGGACACCGTCTGCTCTCTGTCCAAGGGTACGGCGGTACGGGTATCCGACGACGAGGTGTTTCTCCCGGCCGGATGTCCCCGACACGGCCGCAAATGGTACGCCAGGCATTGGCCGGATATTTTGGGATAAAAACGGAAAAAAGTGCGTTTTTGGTCTTTTATTTTTCGGTTTTATGTGATAGAATAGATGCATATTGTAGGAAAGGGCGTTAAAAATGGATGCTATGACCAAAAAGGAACTGTCGATCATCGCCACCAAGATCCGTATGGCGATCATTGAGGGGACCTATCA
>JAZRMD010000069.1:0-5529 GCA_045647285.1 Acutalibacteraceae bacterium | reverse complement strand
CAAAAAGGAACTGTCGATCATCGCCACCAAGATCCGTATGGCGATCATTGAGGGGACCTATCACGCCAAGAGTGGCCACCCCGGTGGCTCTCTGTCTATTGCGGACGACTTGGCCTATCTATATTGGAAAGAAATGAACATCGACCCCACCGACCCCAAAAAGGCAGACCGGGATCGCTTTGTGCTGTCCAAGGGTCACGCCGCCCCGGCGCTGTACGGTGCGTTGGCGTTGCGTGGATTCTTCTCTACCGACCTAATTCCCACCCTACGTAAGGTGGGGTCCATTCTGCAGGGGCACCCGGATATGAAGCATATCCCCGGCGTGGATATGTCCTCCGGCTCTTTGGGGCAGGGTGTTTCCTGCGCCGCCGGTATGGCTCTGGGGGCCAAACTCAGCGGCGATAGCTTCCGGGTGTATACCATCCTGGGCGACGGTGAGATACAGGAAGGCCAAGTATGGGAGGCGGCTATGTACGCCGCCGCCAAGAAGCTGGATAACCTGACGGTCATCGTAGACAACAACAACCTGCAGATCGACGGCACGGTGGAAGAGGTCAACTCTCCCTACCCCATTCCGGAAAAGTTTGCGGCTTTCGGGTTCCACGTAATTGAAATCGACGGCAATGACCTGGAGCAGATCGAAGCCGCATTTGCCGAGGCACGTACCGTCAAAGGCAAGCCCACCGCCATCGTTCAGAAGACGGTCAAGGGGAAGGGCGTATCCTTTATGGAAAACCAGTGCAGTTGGCACGGTAGCGCCCCCAAGCAGGAAGAATACGACGTTGCTATGGCAGAGCTGACCGCCAAGCTGCAGGAACTGGAGGGTTAATCGATGGCTGAAGTAATCAAAAAGGCTACCCGTGACGCCTACGGCGAAGGGCTGGTAGAACTGGGGGCGGAGTATCCCAACCTGGTGGTGTTGGATGCAGACCTGGCGGCAGCCACCAAGACCGGCACCTTCAAAAAAGCCTATCCTGACCGGTTTATCGATACCGGTATTGCTGAAAGCAATATGATGAGCGTGGCGGCCGGTCTGGCCACCACCGGCAAGATCGTATTTGCTTCCTCCTTTGCTATGTTTGCCGCCGGACGCGCCTTTGAGCAGGTGCGCAACTCCATTGGCTATCCCCACTTAAACGTGAAGATCGGCGCCACCCACGCCGGTATCTCGGTGGGTGAGGACGGTGCCACCCATCAATGTTGCGAGGACATCGCCCTCATGCGGACCATCCCCGGTATGACCATCCTGAACCCGGCCGATGCGGTAGAAACCCGCAAGGCTCTCCGGGAGGCGGTGGAGTTGGACGGCCCGGTGTATCTGCGGTTTGGCCGTCTGGCCGTGCCGGTCATCACCGACGAGGATGCTCCCTTCGTCATTGGCAAGGGTAATGTCCTGCGTGACGGCAAGGACGTGACCATCGTGGCCACCGGCCTGCTGGTCAACGAGGCTGTACAGGCCGCCGAGACCTTGGCCGCCGAAGGCATTGACGCCCGGGTCATCAATATGGCCACCATCAAGCCCATTGACCGAGAAATTCTGGTAAAAGCCGCCGAAGAGACCGGTGCCATCGTTACCGCCGAGGAGCATAACATCATCGGCGGTCTGGGCAGCGCCGTAGCGGAAGTGGTGGCCGAGACCGTACCCGTGCCGGTGATACGGGTGGGTGTAGAAGACACCTTTGGCAAATCCGGTCCTGCGCTGGAGCTGTTACCCCTCTACGGTCTGTGCGCCGACAACATCGTCACTAAGGTAAAAACCGCCTTGGCAATGAAGAAATAATCGACTAAAAGGTGGCTTGTATGGTACAAGCCACCTTTTGCGCATAGAAAGGGGTCTCGTCCTATGACGCGCACGAAAAAGCCCATCGATATGCTGGATGGGCCGTTGCTCAGCAACGTTATCCGGTACACCGTGCCCATCATCCTCACCAGTATATTGCAGTTACTGTTCAACGCCGCCGACTTGGTGGTGGTGGGACGTTTCTGCGGCAGCAACTCGGTGGGAGCCGTAGGAGCCACCGGTTCGCTGACCGGCCTGATCGTCCAATTGTTTAACGGCATTTCCATCGGTGCCGGCGTAGTGGTGGCACAAGCTCTGGGTGGCGGAGACCGGGTACGCATTCAACGCACGATACATACCGCCATCCCCGTAGCCGCTATTGGCGGCGTAGCCGTGACCGTTATCGGGTGTTTTTTTGCGCCGCTTATGCTGGGGTGGATGGGTACTCCGGCAGAGTTTATAGACCTGTCGACAGTATACGTGCGCATCTACTTCATCGGTATGATTCCCGGTATGATATACAACTTCGGCGCCGCCATCCTGCGTGCGGCCGGGGATACCAAGAGCCCTCTGTATTTTCTGGCTCTGGCCGGCGTGGTCAACGTGGGGCTCAACGTACTGTTTGTGACCCAATGGGATATGGACGTGGCCGGTGTGGCGCTGGCCACCGCTGTTTCCCAGCTGATCAGTTGTATACTGGTGCTGTGGGTGCTAATGCGCCGTCAAGACGCCTGCAAACTGCAGTTGCGCAAACTATCCTGGCACCTGCAACCCCTGCGACAGATGCTGGTGATCGGCATCCCTACCGGTCTGCAAAGTTGTATGTTTTCCATCTCCAACCTGCTCATACAGGCCTCGGTCAACGCCTTTGGGGCCGTGGCGGTGGCCGGTAACGCCGCTGCCGCCAACATTGAGGGCTTCTTCTATATGGCTATGTACGCCTTTTCGCAGACCTCTATGAACTTTGTGGGGCAGAATGTGGGTGCCGGCAGGCCCCGACGCATTATGCCCATCTACCGCACCTGTGTGGCCTGTATGGCGGTGACCGGTGCATTGGTCTGTCTGGCCGGTATCGTGTTTGCCCGACCGCTGTTGTCCATCTATATCCCCGACTCCGCCGAAGCCATTGACTACGGTGTACTGCGCATGAGCATCGTCACCACCACCTACGTCATCTGCGGCATAATGGACGTAACCGGCGGCACCATCCGGGGCACCGGCTCTTCCCTGCCGCCTATGGTGGTCAGCATCGTAGGTGTGTGCCTGTTCCGGGTGGCGTGGATACTGGCCGTATCCCCCCTATGGAACACCTTGGGAAGTGTGTTCATCGCCTATCCCATCTCCTGGACCCTGACCCTGATCGTCCTATACGTTATTCTGCGTAAACGGGTGCAAAAACTACGTAAGCTAAATGAAGGAGCAGCCCTATGACCGTCTACCGCTACACCGTCCCTGCCGCCTATGACGGGGAAACCATGCAGACCTTTCTGCGCCGGGAATGCGGTCTTTCGTGGCGGATGGTGGTCAAACTTAAGCGTGTGGACGGGGGTATGACCGCCGATGGACAGCCCATGCGCTCCATTGACCGGTTACGGGCCGGACAGACGGTGGAGGTGCGGATGCCGGAGGATGCGGTCAAGATAGAGGGGGTTGACATCCCTCTGCAGGTGGTATATGAGGACGACCATCTGCTGGTGGTCAACAAGCCGCCCTATCTGGCGGTGCATCCCTCCGCAGGCAAGCCGGAGCCAACCCTGGCCCACGCCGTGGTCGGGTATTTTGGCCGTAAGGGAACTCCCTTATCCTTTCGCCCCATTAACCGGTTGGACCGGAATACCAGCGGTCTGCTGGTGGCCGCCAAAAGCCCCCACGTGGCCTATGCGCTGGCGCAGAAACCTCACAAGATCTATCTGGCCATCGTTCTGGGCGCTCTCACCGGAGAAGGTACTATCGACCAACCCATCCGGGTGCGAGAAGGCAGTTGCATCACCCGGGAGGTAGGTGAAGGCGGCAAGGACAGCGTGACCCATTGGAAGAGTCTGGGCACCGACGGGGAGATCTCCCTGGTCCGGGTGGTCATTGAAACCGGGCGTACCCACCAGATACGGGTGCATATGAGTTGGATGGGGTATCCCTTGGCCGGAGATACTATGTACGGCACGGATGAACATTACCTGCCCCGTCACGGATTGCATTGCGCTCTGACTACGCTACAACACCCGGTTACCGGTGAGCAACTGACCTTTACGGCTCCCGTACCGGAGGATATGCGCTCCCTCTTGCAAGACCACGGTCTGTGGCAGGATGCATACAATCAGCCAGAATAGTCTGCTCTTTGGTTTCCTTTGTTGACGTTTATTCAGTTGCCTCCCATGCCGAAACCAAACAAGGAGAGATCCTACAAAGATAAAAAAGCGGATACAAGCCACGGCTTGTATCCGCTTTTTCTGTTTATACTTACACAGGAGTATCCATCGCACCGATAAAGATGGGTGTGTAGGTGGTACAGTCCACCAACATATACACAAAGGGGCGGGTCAGGTAGATCTGCACGGGATCCTCAATGTATGCAGCAGATTTGTCCAGCATCTCCACTGCGGTGGCGGCACCGGCTTTGGTTCCCTGTTCTCCCACCGTAATGGCGGTCTTGTGCAGCACCCGGGATACGTATATATTCCCGGCAGCAGACCGTCCCAGTCTGGAAAAATCCGCTTTATCTTCATCAAACGCCAACGGCATTCCCATAGACTGCAACGGCTTTTCCAGTTGGCAGTCGCTCTCCACCGTAAATTGGGGGATGGCGGTATGCACCGTCCGGTATTGGGGGTGGGACAGCAACGTATGTAACCGGGTACCGTCCAAAGAATGCACATACTCGTCCAGCGTTATCTCGTTCTCCCGAGGCAACAGCGCCGCAAAGGCGTAACGGCCACCCTGGTAGGTCTTCATAAACCCGATGGCCTTTTCGTCCTCTATGTAAGCGCTTTCAGACCCATACATCAAGGGAACGGTATGCTCCACACCGTCGCCGTCGTAAAAGGAGCCGTCGTGCACCTGGTGTTCGAGATAAGGCTTACTCCATTTACTCTCAAAGGTCAGGGCATTGACCAGATACATGACGGCCTCCCGTGGAATTTCCTCCAGCATCCGGGTGATACGGCTGTCGGTCTTTTCCTTTACCCAGGCGTTGATATCCTCCACCGTCTGCCGATTAAAGGGCGCCTGATAGGCGTCGGCGCCGTGGTAGTCCGCATTGGTCTGCAAAAAATCCCGATCAACCGCAAACCGCGCGTCAGCGGTAAACCACAGGGCGTTGGCCGGCAACACCGTTCCCTTCTCCTCCTTGAGGGAAGCCAGATAGGTGTGCAGATAGCGGTTGATCTCATCCGCCGTCATACCCAGCACCTGCTCCATCTGCGTGAGGGTATCCCCCTCAGCGCCGTTGACCGTCAGACCCAGCGCACAGAGCGCCGACAAAGGGGACAGCAGGGTGTTATCCTCTGTCCGGGCGGCACGGAACAGCCGCACGGCAAAGTCCGTTACCTTAGCATTGTAGGTGCTCATATTCTCCATAGCGTTTACCTCACGGGGAGATATCCCCATCATCAGGTCTTGCGCTGCCACGGTGGCACAACCGGTCACGCTCAGCAGTAAGGTAACGCACAGCGTCACGCACAAGAGGGGTTTCCATACTCTTCTCATAGCTTCCTCCTTATCGTTTGCCCCATTTTGCAAACAAGCGGAAGGTC
>JAZRMD010000068.1:0-2485 GCA_045647285.1 Acutalibacteraceae bacterium | reverse complement strand
GCGTGGTCGCCCCGGTCGTACACGTGGCGTACCGCCCACCAGGGGAAGGCGGCAAACTGCTCTCCCTCCCGTAACTGCACCCCTCGGTCGGTCAGGGTGACCCGGACGCTCTGGTCCGCATCCTCGGGGATACGGGACGCCCGACGGTAAGGAAGCAGGAAGGTAAACAGGGTTAAAAGACCAAAACATACACCGCAAGCAATCATAGCGGTGGTCACCGACGCCTGTCCCCAGCCGTAGATAAAGCCGGCCAGCAGGCTCATACCGCATATAGAGGGTATCCGGCGCCCGTAGGCCGACCGGACACGGCCTTGCAGGACGGCAACCAGCTCCTCCGGGGTGTAACGCACGGTCTTGTCCCACACAGTCACCACCGGAACGGCGGAGCCGGGTGTGGGTATCTGCCCCTTGGTCTGCAGACGGGCCACAAACCGCCGGTTGGCGGTGGGGAGCCGGTCTGCGGCGGTGCGCACGGCGGCGGCGGCTTCGGGGGTCATACACCGGGCTGGCAACACCAAGGCCCGTCCCTGCCGGTGGATAAACAGTTGCATATCCGCCGCTTCCACAAAGAAGGTGTTCCCATCCAGAGGGACGGTGGTGGTGACCTCTTGCCCCTGCTTGACAATGGCGGTGGGATACACCGTCACCGTCCCGTAGTAGTCGTAGCCGGTATCCACCGTCTCTTCATACAGACGGGCGGCCTGCCGGCGCAGACGCCGGGGCAGATGGATACCGGTCACCAGCGCCAGGATCACCAATCCGGCGGCGAGAATCAGAATAGGCAGGTCCCATTCCCCCCATACCAGATATTGGTACAGAAAGGCACCGGCCAGCAACGCCGCCAGTACGCCGGTAAGTATCAGCCGTCCCCGATGGCCACGCAGAGGGCCCACCGTCCGGGCAGATAGGTCGTAATAGGCAATAAACTCTTCCCGTGTAAGGTCCACGGGAAAAGACAGTATCTCTTCCATAGGCATTAAATATCAAGATTGGTCACGTAGCCGGCGTTCTTCTCAATAAACTCCTTACGGGGCTCTACCTTGTCACCCATCAGGATGGTAAAGGTTTCGTCCGCCTGCTGGGCATCTTCCAAGGTTACCTGCAGCATGGTGCGGAACGCCGGGTCCATGGTGGTCTCCCACAGCTGCTCCGGGTCCATTTCACCAAGACCCTTGTACCGCTGAATGTCGGCGTTACCGCCCAACTGGGCGATGTACTCGTCCCGTTCCTCGTCCGAGAAGGCGTAGAAGGCTTGTTTGCCCTTGCTGACCTTGTAGAGAGGAGGCTGGGCGATGTACACGTGACCGGCATCAATGAGGGGACGCATATACCGGAAGAAGAAGGTAAGCATCAGAGTACAGATGTGGGAGCCGTCCACGTCCGCATCCGCCATAATGATGACCTTGCCGTAGCGCAGCTTGGACAGGTCAAAGTCACTGCCGATGCCGCAACCCAGCGCCACCACCACGGGGGTGAGCTTGTCGTTGTTGTACACCTTGTCAATACGGGCCTTTTCCACGTTGAGCATCTTGCCCCACAGGGACAGAATGGCCTGGTAGTTGCGGTCCCGGCCCTGAATGGCCGAGCCGCCGGCGGAGTCACCCTCCACGATGTACAGTTCGGTGCGTTCCGGGTCGGTCCAGATGCAATCCGCCAGTTTTTCCGGCATACGCAGGGAGCTGAGCTTCTTGCTGTTTCGGGCGCTGTCCCGGGCCTTTTGGGCCGCTTCACGCACCCGGGCGGCGTTGATGGACTTCTCCAATATGGACTTGGCCACCGCCGGATTTTCATCCAGATAGGCGGTGAGCTTATCGGTAAGCAGGGTGTTGACCAGACGGCCGATGGAAGTGTTACCCAGCTTAGCCTTGGTCTGGGACTCAAACTGCGCATCCTCCAGCTTGACGCTGACCACCGCCATCAGACCCTCGCGCACGTCCTCGCCGGACAGATTCTTGTCGTTGTCCTTGAGCATCTTATACCGCCGGGCGTAGTCGTTAAAGATACGGGTAATGGCGGTCTTAAACGCAATCTCGTGGGTACCGCCGTCCACCGTATTCATATTGTTGGCAAAGGAGATGATGTTCTCATTATAACTGTCGTTATACTGGAAGGCCACCTCCGCCACACTTTCCCCGTCGGTGGTGGTCAGATGCACCACGTTGTCGTGCAACGGCACGTAGCCACGGGTCTTGTTGAGGAATTCCACAAAGGACGAGATACCACCCTCGTAGCAGTATTCCTCCTCCTTCACCTTCTCCGGGTCCCGGCTGTCGGTGAAGGTGATCTTAAGCCCGGCGTTGAGGAAGGCCTGTTCACGCAGACGCTTCTGCAGGGTCTCAAAGTCGTACTCGGTGGTTTCGGTAAAGATTTCCGGGTCGGCCTTAAACCGCACCAGCGTACCGGTCTGGTCGGTATCCCCCACTATCTGCAGGTCGGTAACCGTGTGACCCCGTTCAAACCGTTGCCGGTGGATATGCCCTTCACG
>JAZRMD010000067.1:0-12037 GCA_045647285.1 Acutalibacteraceae bacterium | reverse complement strand
CTGACTCCTAATTCTGCAAATCCCTCCACCAACCTGACGGTTGGTCCCCCTCCCTTTAGGCAAGGGAGGCAACGCCCCGTCCCACCGGGAGAAGATAAAAGAGCGAAGCAATCTCTTGCCTCCCCTTGTCAGGGGAGGTGGGTGCGGCTTTGCCGCAGACGGAGGGGGAGTTTCGTTATCTCTCCCTCAGTCCTCGCTAACGCTCGGACAGCTCCCTCGTCAGAGGGAGCCGAAAAAGCGGAGAAACAAAAGGCCCCCTTGCCTAAAGGGGGCTGTCTGCGCAGCTGACTGGGGGATACAGGGACCGCAGGCAACGAAATCCCCGCAACTCCTGACTCCTAACTCTTTATCGCATTCTCCTCCCTATATCCTTTCGTCACTTTTTCCACATTTTGGAGAGCCGATTATCCATATTGCACAAAATCGTGTTGTAATGACGGAAAAATTCACAAATTTTATGTCTTTTTATGGAACAAATCGCCAAATTCCTCTTGCAGTTTGCCCAAAACTGTGTTACAATGAGTTGACCAGTATGCTCAGGGATAGTTGCGCCTTTCTTTAGGGCAGATCTCTCGTGATTTTTCGGCGTGTATTTCCCGGCATCCGTTGTACCTTTTTACCCATACGGCGCGGCCGTTTTACATACCCCATCTTCCCGGCGGAAGAATGTCAGCCCTTTGTTTCGATTAGTTTTTAAGGTGGTAGAAGTTATGAAAGTTGTCACAAGAGGTTTAGCACTTGTCGCAGCGTTGTTTGTGATGCTGGCGGCTATGCCCTTTGTTGCTTCTGCGGAGCCAGCGGATGTATCCGCCCCCACGACCGGCGCCGCAGACACCGTCCAGGGCACCGCAGCAGACGCTGTGACCGAGTACGCTGCTTACGCATCCAACGGCACCTATGCGATTGCTACGGATACGGTCAAGATTGCGGCGGACGGCTATCTGGCGGATCGTTCTTCCGGCATTACGCTGAAGCAGGACGCCGCTTTGGGTACGCTGTATCACATTGAGGATGGAGATACCATTGCCTTTGCGGTCAATGTTCCCACGGATGGTGCGTACAACGTATCCGTTTTGTTCAGTAACATTCTGGACACGGCGGAAGATTACGTCTTTGAACTGAAGATCGACGGGCAGATGCCTTTTGATGATTGCAAGAAGATGACGGTTTCTGCGCTGTGGGAAGACGCCGGCGAAATCCGTGAGCTTTCTAATGGCGATGAGGTCAACGCTTCTCAGAAGCAGGTGGGCGGCATCCTCTCCCAACGTCTATACGACTACATGGGTGTGGTGAGGGACCCCTACGTGTTCTTCCTCAGCGCTGGTGTTCATGAATTTACGCTGACCGCTTCCGGTCGCGAGTTCTACGTAGCCGGCCTGCAGTTGGATCCTCCCGAAGTGCTCAAGGATTATGTGGATGTAGCGGTGGATTACGCCAACCGTCCCAAGTACAACGGTCCTCAGATCGAGATCGAGGCGGAGGATACCCTCTATCGTAATGACTATTCTCTGACCGCTAAGACCGACAACGGCAGCGCCAGCATTTCTCCCCACAGTGCGGAGAAGTCGCTCATCAACCACATAGGCGGCGCCGGATGGTTGAAGGCTAGCCAAGCGATCACTTGGGAGTTTGAGGCTCCGCAGACCGGCTTGTACAAGCTGGGATTTGCTTACAAGCAGGCCACCGTCACCAACGGCCAGACTTACCGTTGGCTGAAGATCGACGGCAAGACTCCCTTTGCGGAAGCTTCCGAGATTGCTTTCCCTTACGGTACCGGTTGGCGGTTTAAGCATCTGGGTGAGCAAAATGCGGATGGCGAAGACACCGATCCCTATCTGGTGTATCTGGAAGCCGGCAAGCACACCATGACCATGTCGGTGACGCTGGGTGATGTGGCGGAGGTATTCTCCCGCCTGGAAACCATCGTTAACTCTCTGGGTGCTCTGTACCTGGATATGGTTATGATTACCGGTGAATCCCCCGATGCTAACCGCGACTACGAGTTACATAAGCAGATTCCCGGCTTTGAAGAGACTCTCCAGACTAACCACGAACAGTTGATGGCTCTGGGCGAAGAGATCGGCACAACTCTGCAGGTCAACGGTGAGCTCAAGGGTGCCGTCAACAACATGGCCCGTATCGTTAAGGCTATGTTGGACAGCATGTACGAGGCGCATCGTCAGATCACCTCTTATTACGGTGCTCACCAGACTCTTAGCGCATGGCTGTACGATATTACCGCCATGGACCTGAGTCTGGACCAGATCGTGCTTGCCGCCCCCGATGCGGAGTTTGAAACTCCCGAAGCCGGTTTCTGGGAAGATCTGCTGTTTGGCATTCGCCGTTTCATTGATTCCTTTGTAGACGGCACTTCTACCATGATTAGTGGCGACGGCGATATGCCGGTCATCAAGATTTGGGTTAACTGGGGTCGTGACCAGGTGAAGGTGCTTAACACCCTCATTCAGGACAGTTTCACCCCCCAAAACAACATAGCGGTTAAGGTGGAACAGGTTAACGCTAGTGTGGTACAGGGTATCATCTCCAACAACTCTCCCGATTTGTACCTGCATATGGCCCGTAGCGAAACGGTTAACCTGGCCATGCGTAGCGTGCTGTACAACCTGACCAACTTTGACGACTTCGAAGAGGTCTGTAAGCAGTTCCACGACGGCGCTGACCTGCCGTACTGGTATCGTACCGGTTGTTACGGTCTGCCGGATACCCAGGGCTTTGACGTGATGTTCTACCGTACCGATATTCTGGAGGAATTAGACATTAAGGTTCCCACCACCTGGGACGAGTTCAAGACCGCAATGGGTATCCTCCAGCGCAACAATATGAGTGTATATCTCCCGTACACTAAGAACACCTCTTCTTTCCTGCCCACCCTGATACTCCAGAAGGGCGGCAAGATGTATCTGGACGATAAGAGCGCCACCAACCTGCGCGCCCCCGAGTCCATCCAGGCCTTCACCGAGTGGACCGAGTACTACACCAAGTACAGCCTGGACCAGGAAGCCAACTTCACTCAGAAGTTCCGTGTGGGCACTATGCCCATCGGTATCCTCGGCTACACCAATTATTTGACCTACAAGGTGGCGGCCCCTGAGATCGAAGGCAAATGGGCTATCGCTCCCATCCCCGGCACCATTCAGGCGGACGGTTCTGTCAATAACGTAACCGCCGGATCCGGCACTTCCTGCACCATTATGAAATCCAGTAAGGATAAGGAAGCGGCTTGGAAGTTCATTAAGTGGTGGGTGTCTGCTGAGACGCAGTACCGTTACTCTGCGGAGTGCGAGGCAGTTCTGGGTGAGACCGGACGTGTGGGCTCCGCCAACATAGAAGGCGTAAGCCGTATGTCCTGGGATGACGAGGCTCTGAAGGTCATCATGGAGCAGTGGCAGCATGTGGAAGAGATTCCGGAGGTGCCCGGTAGTTACTACGTGGGTCGTTCCATTGACCAAGCTTTCTGGGCTACCAAGAACGGCGAAGCTTCCAGTAAGGAAGCCATCATTGACTGGGCTGAGATCTGCGACCAAGAAATTGAGCGCAAGACTCAGGAATACATCAACTTGGATCCGGATGCGTAAGAGGAGTGTGAATTATGAAAAAAAGTTTCTCTGACATCGTCAAAGAACGGTGGCAGTTATGGGCACTTCTGGCGCCTTTCCTTATCCTGTTTGTGATTATGACGGTGTTGCCGGTTCTGTCCTCTATCGTGTTAAGTTTCTTTAACTTTGATATGGTGAACCTGCCCACCTTCGCCGGACTGGATAACTACCTGCGTATGTTCATCCAGGACGACATCTTCACCATCGTTCTTAAGAACACCATCGTTTTGGCCGTACTGACCGGTCCTGCTGGCTTCCTGCTGTCCTTCGTGTTGGCGTGGATGATCAACGAGTTCCGGCCGGGTATGCGCACCTTCCTGTCCTTTATGTTCTACACCCCCTCTCTGGTGGGTGGTGCTATGACCATCTGGCAGTTGCTGTTCAGCTCGGATAGTTACGGTTATATCAACAACATTTTGTTGTCCTCCGGTCTGATCACAGCGCCCATCACCTGGCTGTCCACCGAGGCGTACATCGTCCCCATTGTGGTCATGGTGCAGTTGTGGATGAGTATGGGTACGTCCTTCCTGGCCAACATTTCCGGTCTGCAAAACATCAACCCGGAACTGTTTGAAGCCGGCGCTGTGGACGGTATCCGCAACCGTTGGCAGGAGCTGTGGTACATCACTCTGCCGGGTATGTCCAGCATGTTGCTATTTAGCGCAGTTATGCAGATTGCCAGCGCATTCTCCATCAGCGGTACGATTACCGCTTTGGCCGGTTATCCCACCGTCGGTTACGTGGCCGATACCATCGTCTCCTACTTGAGTGACGTGGGTAGTGTCCGTTACGAGATGGGTTACGCATCGGCCCTGTCCGTTGTCTTGTTCTTAATGATGGTCGGCACCCGTTCGGTCATCGCGAAAATGCTGAAGAAGGTGGGTTCTTAACATGTGGAAAACAATTAAAGCCATTTTCACTCCGCAGGATAGGAACACCCGTGTGCAGGTGCGTAAGTACACCCGTTCTCGCTTCGGCAACACCATGTTCTTCTTGTTCCTGTTCGCTTTCGGTGCGTTTTCCGTATTGCCGCTGGTGTATAGTGTGGTCACCTCGTTCAAGCCCTTGGATGAGCTGATGATCTTCCCGCCCCGACTGATTACGGTTGAGCGTCCGACCATCGAAAACTACACCATACTGCCGGAACTGATCTCCGGTTTGTCCATCCCCCTGTCTCGTTATATGGGCAACAGCATCATGTTGGCGGTCGTGGGTACGGTGTTACACGTGTTGGCTTCCGGTATGGCCTCCTTTGTGTTGGCCAAGACCGATCTTAAGCACGGCAAAGTCGTGTTTATGATCATCCAGTACTCCCTGTTGTTCAACGCCTATACCTTGGGTATTCCTCGCTATCTTATTTATACTTGGATGGGGATCATCGATACCTACTGGGTATACATATTACCGCATATTCCCTCAGCCATGGGCGTGTTCCTGATGAAGCAGTATATGGACGGTTATGTGCCCAACGCTATCATTGAAGCGGCCCGTATTGACGGCGCTAGCTGGAACAGCACTTTCTGGCGTATCGTGTTCCCCATGGTCCGTCCTTGCGTGCTGACCCTGGTGTTGTTTGCCTTCCGTGATATGTGGTCCTTGACCGCCGGCGGCACCATCTTCACCGAAGCGCTCAAGACTCTGCCCACCGTATTGGGCACCATCGCAGCCGGCGGTATTGCCCGTACCGGTGCGTCCATGGCGGCTAACGTGATCATGATGATACCGCCCATTCTGGTATACCTTATCTCTCAGAGTAGTATCAAAGAGACGATGGGTAGCGCCGGTATCAAGGGTTAAAGGAGGGGTAGAGCTTGAAAAGAACAACATTCAACTGGAAAAAGCTGATGTGCAAGTACCTGCTGCTGCCGGTTTTGCTGTTGGCGTTCTGTGCCTCTCCTGTGGCGGCGATCACCCAACCGGGTTCCTCGGTGGGCTCTAATGAAAACGTGTACGAGTCCTATAACTATTGGATCGACGGCACGATCAAGGGGCCTGATGCCACTTACGCTAAGCCCATGTATACGCCGGAACCGGCCGTCAGTGCCGACAGCCTGGGGTTGCCTTTATTTAAGGAACTGACGGATATCTGCACCGACGAAAACAACCGCCTGTTCATTTTGGATGGCGGCAAAGGCGAGATACATATTGTTGATTCCGATTACCGGCTTATTAAGACTCTGTCCTCCCTCACGTATGTGGGTGCCGATGTGGTAGAAAACGATGAAATCGTTCTCAAAGCCGGCGATGTTATTAACTACACGGATGCCGTAGGTGTCTTTGTTAAGGAAGACACCCTCTATATTGCCGACACCAAGGGTAAGCGCGTTCTGGTTTCCGATATGGACGGCAATGTGCGCTATGCGCTGGGTCGCCCGGTATCTCACCTGATTCCCGACAACTTTGAGTATAAGCCGCAGAAGGTGGCTGTGGACTCCAAGAACTACACCTATGTGTCCTGTGACGGTTCCTATTATGGCGCTTTGGTGTACTCCCCCACGATGGAATTCTTGGGTTTCTATGGCGCCAACAAGGTGCCGGCCACCGTGCTGGATGTGCTGTCTGGTCTGATCGAAAACCTGTTTTCTAACGACGTCAAGAAAGCCCAGTCCGAGTTGAGTCTGCCGTACCAGTTTGTGGATATGGTGGTGGGTCCGGAGGACTTTATCTACACGGCTACCGGTCGTGTACAGGAAGGTGCCATCCAAACGGGTCAGATCAGCATTATGAACCCGGGCGGTGCCAACATCTCCGGCAAAGACAGCTATAACTTCGCGGATACGGAGCGTGGCGCGTTCAAGAACACCGCTATTACCCAGAGTATCGTGGGTGTGGCAGTAGACAGCGAAGGCTTCTTCTACATCATTGATAGCGGTTACGGTCGTGTATTCGTTTACGATGAAGAATGTAACCTGATGAGCGCCTTCGGCGGCGCGTTGGGTGAACACACCCAGCAGGGTACCAACCGCTATGGTCGTTCTATTGCCGTATTGGGCACCGACGTGTTGGTATGCGATAGCCAGAAGGGCACGGTTAACCGGTACGCCCTCACCGCTTTTGGTGCCAAGATGCGTTCCGCCCAGCTCAAGACCTTGCAGGATGACTTCGAACACGCCGTGCCGGAGTGGGAGGAGATCATCGGCGAGGATCAGAACTGTCAGTTGGCTTATGCCGGTCTGGCAAAGGCTTACTACACCATAGGCGATAACGAAAAGGCCGCTGAGTATGCGGAGTTGGCCTTGGATCGGGAAACCTATTCCAACGCTTTCGTCAAACTCCGTCAGGTGTTCCTGGAAGACAACTTCGTGTTACTGTTCGGCGGCGCTATCCTGCTGATCGTCGTTCTGGTGGTCTTTGCCCACATCAAGAAGAAAAAGGGCTGGGTCCTGATTAAAAACGAAGAGCTGAAGATTATGCTGGGCTGTGTGGCTCATCCGGTGGACTCTTTCCGCACCATTAAGGAAAAGCGGAAGGGTTCTATGCCGTTGGCCCTGTGCGTACTGGTTATCTTCTATATGCTGTCCGCATTGACCGAAACCTCTACCGGTTTTGCGTATAACTACTTTGATGCGAACAACTACAACTCCTTGTACCTGCTGTTCAGCACGGTGGGCCTGGTCATTCTCTGGTCCTTGGCCAACTGGATGGTCTGCGTACTGTTGGGCGGTATCGGCCGCCTGAAGGAGATCTTCATTGTTACCTGTTACTGTTTGATTCCTCTGATCTTCTCCTCGGCAATCTCTCTGGTGTGCACCCACGTGCTGGTACCGGATGAGTTTGTGTTTATTGAATTGTTACAGACGGCGTGCATGCTGTATGCGGCGTTTATGCTGATCGTCGGCATTATGAGGATACACGACTTTGAATTTGGTCGCTTCCTCGGCACGACGGTTTTGACCTTGGTGGCTATGGTGATCATCGTGTTCTTGATTTTCCTGGTGTTCCTGTTGGCACAGCAGGTGTGGAACTGGGTCGCGACGCTGTTTATTGAAATCAAGTATCGCTAACGGAAAGTGAGGAGCGCAAATGAAAAGAGGATTGCGAGTTGCAGCGGCAGTCGTATGTCTGCTGTTCTGCATGAGTCTCGCCGGCTGCGGTTCGGCCCTGGAAGATGTGGCCACCGTCAATACGCTGCGCTATAACGAGGTTTCCTACACCTCGGACGTCACCGAATCCGGCATTGTGGCGGAAAACGCCGCATGGCAGTTGATGTGGGACGACGAAAACAAGCGTGTGCATTTTATTGAAAAAGCAACCGGCAATATGTGGGGCACCACTCCGAAGGAAGCCTGTGAGGTTGCTCTTAACGAGGACGGTATGCCCGTAAAGAATCACGTGCAGGTAGAATCCGCTGTTCACGTATTCTACCAAAACACCACCAACATGGTGGAGGAAAGTGCTCTGTCCTATTCCGATGCTGTACGTGATGGCGATGTATACGCCATTAAGATCGACAACGGTCTACGTGTGGTATACGATTTTACCGCTTTTTCCATTATGGTACCGGTGGATTACGTCATTGAAGAGGACCGCTTTACTGTGTCGGTAGATCCTACCAAGGTGGCAGATGACGGCGAAAACGTGGCTACCGGCGTGGCAATCGCCCCGTTTATGTGCGGTGTTAAGAATGGTGCGACAGACAGCTGGATGTTTATTCCGGACGGTTCCGGTTCCATCGTTGCCCCCAACGACGTGGCGACGGTAGGTGATACCGGTATGTTGCCGGTGTACGGTCGTGACCTTTCCATCCAGGATTATGCGTATGTGGCCAAACGTCAGCAGGTGCTGATGCCGGTGTACGGCGTTAAGAAGGGCGACAGCGCCCTGCTGGCCGTGATCGAAGGCGGCGAGGAATGTGCTTCCATCAACTGGAACGTGGGCTCTGTGAATATTAAGTATTCCAGCGTGTATCCCACCTTTGCTTTCCGCGGCTACAACGAGATCGTTCCCCCCAAGGGATACAGCACGCCGGCGGCATATATCCGTGTGTTTGCGGATTACGTTAACCCCGAAGTGGTGTCGGTTGCCTATTACCCCTTAAGTGGTGATAAGGCCAACATCACCGGTATGGCCGATGCGTACCGCGATTACCTCGTTAAGAGTTCCGGTTTCAAGAAGACCGGCGGTGACGAGAAACTGGTTTCCCTTAAGTACGTGGGCGGCGTGGTGCAGCCCGACTCTTTCCTGGGTATGCCCACCACCAAGCTATTCCCCCTCACCACTACCGAACAGGCCGGCGAGATGACCGCTGCCTTTGCGGATAAGCTGGGTAACGATTTTGAGGTCAACCTGGTTGGCTTTGGCAAGTCTGGTGCCGACATCGGCGTCTTTGGCGGTGGCTTCACCACCGATAGTGTTTTGGGCGGCAAGAGTGGCATGAAGGACCTGTCCGCCAAGATGAAGGAACTGGGTGTACCGTGGTATATGGACTTTAACCTCATCACCTTCAAAGAAGGCTCCAACGGTTACTCCAGCTCTAACCACGGTGCGGTGTGGTCCAATCAACAGACGGCTTACTTCAACCCCCACAGAATGTTGTCCAGAACGGCCGACACCAATACCCGCTACTACATTCTGGGCCGTGACTACTTGGTAGGTGCGGCTGAGGAACTGTTGGAGGCGGTTCCCTCCATGGACCTGCAGGGCCTGTCCCTGGATTCTCTGTCCACCATCGCCTATTCCGACTATCAGACGGGTGCGTACTCCGCTTGTGCGAATATGAAGGAAGACGCCCAGAGCATCTTTGCCAAGATCAAGGAGAAGGGATACACCTATCTGGCGGATTCCCCCAACCTGTATGCGGCGCTGTGTGCGGATACGATTGCGGATTCTCCTCTGTACTCTTCGCAGTTTGATATCAGCGATTACGACGTTCCGTTCTATCAGTTGGTGTTGCGCGGTTACGTGCCGATGAGTTCCGTATCCCTCAACCTGACCGCCGATCAGGATGAAGCGCTGCTGCGGTGTATCCGCGCTGGTGTATCTCCCGCTTACACGCTGACCTATAACTACGATAACGAGCTGATCACCTCGGACCAGTCCTTTATCTACGGCAGCAGTTACGAGGGCAACAAGGAGGCCATCCTCCACACGGTGGATAGTGTCAAGAGCTATCTGCAGAGCATTGAGGGCGCCACCATTACCCAGTACGATGTGCTTACTGCCGATGCGTCGATCACCTACTTCAGCAACGGCGTGTATGCGGTGGTCAATGAGGGTAACACGGCTGTGCAGACGGCTTATGGTGAAGTTCCTGCCGGAAGTTGGATTACAGGGAGGGTTGCACAATGAAAAATCGTCGGCCGATAGGCTTAGAGACCAAAAAAGCCCGTTACGGGTACATCTTTGTGGCTCCCTGGATCGTGGGTGTGTTGCTGTTCTTCATTTACCCGATCTTTATGTCGGTTTTGTTCAGCTTTTCTAAGATCGGCATTGATCCCTCCGGTGTTCTCACAGAGTTCGTGGGTTTGGAGAATTACGACTTTATTCTCAACGTAAACCCCACCTATATGACCAACCTGACTGCGGCAGTTTCCAGTTTCTTCGTTTCTCTGCCCTTTATTCTGGTGTTGAGCTTGATTCTGGCCCTGTTACTTAACAACAATTTCCGCGGTCGTTTGTTCTTCCGTGCCATGTACTTTATTCCCGTGATCATGGCCAGCGGCCCGGCTCTGGTGCAGTTCCTGGAAGCCGCCGGCGGTAACGCCACCGACGTAGCCGTAGCCGATGCGGTGTCCTTCAGCATGATGGACTTTACCGAGGTGTTGGCCGGCCTGAATATGCCTCCCGTACTGGAAGGCTATTTGATGGATGCTCTTAACAGCTTGTTTATGATGGTGTGGCAGAGTGGTATTCAGATCGTTCTGTTTATTGCCGGTCTGCAATCCATTCCGGACCTGCTGTACGAGGTAGCCAAGGTGGAAGGCGCCACCAAGTGGGAAGAGTTCTGGTTTGTGACCCTGCCGATGTTGTTGCGTCCTATGTTGCTGGTTATCATCTTCACCATGGTAGAAACCATCATCGCCAAGACCAACCCGGTCATCAAGCAGGCACTCGGCCAGTTCAACAATATGGAGTACGGCCAGGGCTCGGCTATGCTGTGGTTCTACTTTATGATCGTTGGCGCTATTATTGCGCTTATCCTGTTCGTGTATAACAAAGCGTTCTTGCGGAAGTGGGGTTGATGGATATGACGAATATAAAGAATATCTTAACCGGCCGCACCGGCGACAAGATTCGCAAAAAGTCTTTCAGCTTAGTGGTTTCCGCCATGCGTCTGGCCTTCCTGATCATCGTAGGTTATATCGTTCTGTATCCCATCCTGTTTATGGCTACCAATGCGATCAAGACGCCGGCGGACTTCCTGGATGTCAGCCACACCTGGCTGCCGTTGGAAGTGACCTTTGACAACTTTGTGGACAGTCTGCGCATCATGCAGTTCCCCGATTTCTCCAATGGTGTCAGTACGGAAGCGTTCGGCAGTCTGGGACAGACCATTATTTTGCAGATGGTCAGTGCCGGTCTGGAGATCGTGGTTTGCTCGTTCATCGCTTACGGTTTTGCCCGCTTTAAGTTTAAGGGTAAAGGCGTGGCCACCGTACTGCTCATTCTCTCTTTGTTGGTACCCGTGGAGATGTACAGTCTGGGTCTGTCGGTGAACTACCGTATACTGGGCATCTTTGATACCCCCTTTGCTTATTGGTTGCCTGCGTTCTTCGGCGTGGGTATCCGTTCCGGTATGCTCATCTACATCTACCAGCAGTTCTTCATCGGTCTGCCTCACGAGTTGGAAGATGCGGCCTACGTGGACGGCGCCGGCCCGGTGCGCACCTATTTCAGCATTGCACTTCCTTCCTCCAGCGTGGTTATCGTTACCAATGCGGTGTTGGCCATCATCTGGTACTGGAATGAAAGCTATCTGGCAGAGCTGTGCTTCATGAACGAAAACCGGCCTCTGTCTGTGCTGATGAACCTGTGTGGCACTTTGCTGGCTATGAACGGTATTAACTCTGGTCAGAGTATGTATACCGCTTACAAGAGTGCCTGCTGTCTGCTGTTCTTAGCGATTCCGCTGATTTTCTATATGATCATCCAGCGCAAGTTCGTTAAGTCCATCGACCGCGTGGGTATCACCGGCTGATCACAACATAACGAAAGAAACCGTATCCATCGGATACGGTTTCTTTTTGCGTTCTAAAGCATAGTAAGGCGCCAAAAACGAGAGGAGTGGAATTTATCCACTCCTCTCGTTGGTTAAGCAGTATACAGTTTTAGCAGCATGGTGATCAACCGCCCGTTGGCGGAGGCGTTGGGACTCCACGGACAGAAGTAGGGGTCCCGTAGATGATACCGTTCTTGCATTAGATGTTCTGGTGATGCGGAATACCACAAGGTGCTATCAATAATCTCCTCGCATTCCTTGG
>JAZRMD010000066.1:0-2302 GCA_045647285.1 Acutalibacteraceae bacterium | reverse complement strand
AGCTGTCCGAGCGTCAGCGAGGACTGAGGGAGAGATAACGAAACTACCCCTGCGTCTGCGGCAAAGCCGCAGCCACCTCCCCTGACAAGGGGAGGCAAGAGATCGCTCCGTTCTTTTATCTTCCCCCAGTAGAACTGGGGGTTTATTTCCACGCCTAAAAGCACCAAACAAAAGGACGGAACCGTATAGGTTCCGTCCTGTTTATCTTTATGCACCGTATCGCTCAACAAAATTGGGCCAACTGTACATGGTACCGTCGCACTTGGGCACGGGCCAAGGGTCGTCGTGTCCCATCATCACGTGCCGGTCCTTGACGCTCATCTGTTCACCGGTCAGATTGAAGAACTCGTGACCCACATATCCCTCCGGCGCGCCAACGGGGTCGTCAAAGGTAATGTCGCACTGATACCATTCGCCGTTGAGCTTAACGGCGTTCCACTTATGGTCGCCAAACACGTCCTGCCCATTGGCTTCGCCGGCCTTGGCGATACCGTCAATACCGATGCAGTTGATACCCACGGCGTTGCAGAGAGTCTGGAATGCTTCGGTGTACGATTCACACACACCGGTGCCGTTGACCATCACACCGTACGCCGTCCAGTTATCCTCCGTCAGGTGATCCCATTGAGCGTTTTGATTATACGTGGAATGGGTGATAATATAGTCGTACAGCATCCGTTCCTTAACGGCATCGGGAGCATTGGACGGAATGGTGCTGATGATAGCATCCACCACCCCGTCAAACTGCATCTTCTTCTGGCGCACCTTGTTGCGCAACGTGTCGGTCACGGGCACTTCACTAAACTGACCGTTTGCGCCCGGGATGACTCCGCCGTATTCCCCATCCTTATTGCCCACTGCGTAGCAAAACTTAATACCGTATTGGTCGTCTTGCCGGAACAGAACGACGGTGGGACCCAGATAAAACAGTTCCGGGTGGTCCATCATATACATAGCGTAAATGTTATGTCCCGTAGGCGTATCGAGGTTCATATCCACCAGAACGGTGGGATCCAGATGCCGTACCGCCTCGTCGATCTTCCGGTAACACGCCTTCCAATCGCTATCCAACTGGTCATACATATACCGCATTTCCATGGGAAGCCAGGTGTGACGTTGTCCGGTGGTATAGGTATAAGCAAAGGCCTTGGTGCCGGCAGCGGTGGTGGTCGTGGGAGGTGCCGTGGGAACGGGCGCCGGCTTGGTCGTGGTGGTAGGCGGTGCAATGGTCACCGCCGGTGCCGGTGCGGTGGTCGTGGTCTCTCGCTGAGGCTTGGTGGTCGTATTGATCGGCTCACGGGTGGTGTTGGGGTCTGCACGGGTAGGTACCACCGTAGTATCGGAACTTACAGTCACGGTGGTGGTGCCGTCACCGTTCTGGGTAACGGTCAGGTTATCCGACACGACACCTCCCGGCAACGACTCCGGCGTACTGACCGTCCCATCCTGTCCACACGCTGTCAGGGACAGCAGCAATAGTGCACACAAAAACAGCGCCATGATCTTGCGCATAACATTCGCCCTTTCTCCAAATAACATCCGTTTCTACTGTTTTATCACTATAACATATACTCTTTACTGCGTCAAGGTGAAGATGTGCCGGATCCTGCTCATAGAGCAAACATTTTTACCGGTTTTTTTCTCGGTTTTTGGGGTTGTACTGCCAAAAAATATATGGTACAATGCTCATAGAAACAGAAATGAGGTGTTCAATATGCGTTTAGCCGATATTTTCAAAGACCATATGGTATTGCAGAGGGATATGCCTATCTGCGTGTACGGTACCGGCAGCGGCACCGGGTCCATCACCTTCTGTGGGGAAACGGTGGATTTCACCGCCACCAAAGAAGTGTTTCGGGTCATGCTGTCCCCCCAACCGGCCGGCGGCCCTCACGAGATGACCATTACCCTTAACGGAGAGACCACCGTCATCCACGACATTTTGATGGGTGACGTGTACATTGCCGCCGGTCAGTCCAACATGGAGTTCTGTATGAATCGCGCCAAGGATATGCAGGGAGAGGACCTGCCCGAGGTACGTTTCTTTAAGGAGCCCCACAACATCAACGACAACGGCAACATCTCTATTGACGAATTTATAGGTTGGCGAGTCTGCACGCCGGAGAGCGCCGCCGGCTTTACCGCCATCGGCGGTCAGTTTGCTATGGACCTGTACCATCACACCGGCGTGCCGGTAGGCGTACTGTCCTGCTCCAAGGGGGCTTCCTGTATAGAGAGTTGGACCGATCCCAAGGTAACCGACAGCGAGGCGTACCGTCAATGGATGGCCGTACCCCACTAC
>JAZRMD010000065.1:0-5286 GCA_045647285.1 Acutalibacteraceae bacterium | reverse complement strand
ATTTCATAGAGGGGGATATCGGTCTGGAGATGAACACAGTGTCCCCTCTGCCGCCCCATACCCACGACTTTATCGAGTTTGTATATATGCTCAAAGGCAAGGGAATCCACCGGGTCAACGGGGTGGAATATCCGTTGGCCGCCGGGGATCTGCTCATCATCAACTACGGGGAGGAGCACAGCTTTGACGGGGATCCCACCTTCTGCAATCTGTTGATGAAGCCGGCATTTCTGGACGATAGTATGCGTGAGTGCCGGGACCTTTTTTTGATGATGCAGGAGCCCCGGTATCGGGAGTTTCGGGAGTTGGTGGATAACCGCTGTCGGCATATCCGGTTTTCCCAGGAGGAGAAGGATTGCTTTGAATATATGCTCCGGTTATTGGATAAGGAACTGAAAGGTCAGGAACTGGGCTTTGATGTGACCACCCATACGGGGGTCAACTTTCTGCTGGTGATGATATTCCGCAAGATGTGTATGACCCGACCGGTGGCGCAGGGAGAATTTGGTCGGGTGCTGGAATACATCGGTGACCATTACGCCGACCGGATAACCGCACAGAGTTTGGCCGAAATGTGTTATTACACCCCCTCGTATTTTAGTCGGGTGTTTAAGCGGTATACCGGCGTTACCTTCAGCCGGTATCTGCAGAGGGTACGCATTCTCAACGCCTGTCGGATGATGGATAACGGCTGTCGGGTAAGCGACGTGTACACGCGGGTGGGGTACAGCGATAAGACGGGGTTTTACAAGCATTTCCGTCAGATGATGGGCGTGAGTCCGCTGACGTATAAGAAAAACGGGCACACCGGGGCCCGATAAGACGCCGGGGGGAGGAGGTTAGTTGAGCAGATAGATACCGAAGTTAAGGTATCCGGCAAAGGTCACCCACAGCAGGTAGGGGACCAACAGCCAACCGGCCAGGGGCCGTATACGGACAAAACGTAACAGGGTGATGGCAATCAGCACCCACAATACCAGCAGCCACACAAAGGCAAACAGATACGCTTCAAACCGGAAGAAGATAATGGACCATAAGAGGTTAAACACCAGTTGTACCCCGTAGACCCGTAAGGCTTTGCGGATCTCCTCCGGGGGCGCGTCGCTGACCGCCACCAGATAGGAAGCCAACCCCATCAGCAAAAACAAGATGGTCCACACCACGGGGAACAGCCATCCGGGTGGGGAAAGGGGTGGCTTGTTCAGGGCTTCAAAGCCATCCATACTACCGGACAACAGCGCCGACAAGCCACCCACCGCCAAAGGTATGGCTAAGCAGATAAGCAGTTTTTTCCATTGGATTTTCATTAGGAACACCCCCTGGGTTTACTATATGCAGCGCAGGAGGAAATATCCCACAATGTGTATATTTACAATGTGATAAGACAGGGCATCGCTCATTTACAATGGCATTTGTACAGGATGTGTGATAGGATACTGTCAGAACATATATGAGGAGTGGTAACTATGATTATCGGCGCACAGCTTTACACCTTGAAGGACCATTGTAACACGTTAGAGGGCTTTTCCGAGTCGCTCAAGCGAGTGGCGGATATCGGTTACAAGACGGTGCAGGTTTCCGGTACCTGTGCTTACGAGCCGGAATGGTTAAAGGAACAGTTGGCGTCCAACGGACTTTCCTGCGTGATTACCCACACTCCTTTTGAACGTATGCGTGACGACACCGACAAGGTGATTGCGGAGCATACGGCGTTTGGATGTGACTACATCGGTCTGGGCATCGGTCCCAACCGTATGGCCACGCCGGAGGACGTGCAGTCGGTGCTGGATCTGGCGCACACAGCCGGTGCCCGGATGGCTAAGTCCGGCAAGTTGCTGATGTATCATAACCATCACGGCGAATTTATGCGCAACTATACCGCTGTGGATGGTACGCCCATCACAATGCTTGAGTACCTGATGGAGCACACCGCCCCCGAGGAGATGGGCTTTACCCTTGACACCTATTGGGTGCAGTCCGGCGGCGCGGACGTGGTCAACACCATCGGCAAGTTTGCCGGGCGTATTCCTTGCGTTCACCTCAAGGATATGGCCATTGCCCCCAATGAGGAAGGCAATTGGTACGAGCAACGGATGGCTCCTGTGGGAAGCGGCAACCTCAATTGGGAAGCCATTTTGGCTGCCTTCGAGTTGGCCGGCAGTCGCTATGCGTTGGTGGAGCAGGATATGTGCTACGGCGAGGACCCCTTCCTGTGCCTGAAGAGGAGTTACGATTACCTGACGGCTCTGGGTATTAAATAAACCGAACAAGAGGGACCATCCCGGCGGATGGTCCCTCTTTATTTGTTTCATTTTACAGGTATACGGTTGTATTCCGGGCAGTTTTTCCCTTCTGCGTGGGGGTTACTGTTGCGGAAATGGTCGCCCAGGTCCACCGGGTTTGCGATACGCCTTCCGTTATTTAAAGTAATCCATTATGGCGTTTATGTTGGCAGTCTGCACCTCGTCCAGGTCGTAGGTGTCCGCTATCCGACGGCACTCCTGCACGATGGCATCCCCATTGATGGGCCGGGGATTGTTGCCGCACAGGCGGACAAAGTTGTTGTAGTATAGGTTATCCAATACCTCATCCGGCAGTCCAAAGGGATGATCAAAGGTTTCCCGGGGCCAGTAGGCGGTAAACGACTCGGTGCGTTCCAGGAATTGCCGTTGCAGGTTGACTGCGTGGGCATACCGGTTTTCGGTGGTGCGGCCGTCGGCGGTCCAGTTGTAGATATCGGTGCCGTACAGGATGCGGTCGCTGTATTTGAGGAAAAACTCTCGCCACCAGGCGCTGTTCCGGCTGAAGTTGGTGTACATCTCACACCCGGGGGTCAGGTCCAGACAGGCGTTGGGGAACCGTTCCATAAACCGTTCGGCGTACGCCGGGTCGTCCGAAGTAAAGAAGAAATGCGCTAGGATCAGGTGCAGACGGGGGAACCGTTCCAGCACCCGTTCCACCTCCCGGACGGTTTCCTCAAAGGGGACGAAACTGTCGTCGTACAGCCAGCCCCGTTCCAACGCCCATTGGGGAATACGCTCCCGGTCCCAGAACTCCCGAGGGTCGCCCAGATGCATTAGAATGGGCAGCCCCTTCTCTTCCATAAAAGCATAGAAGGACCACAGAGAGGGGTCGTCTAAGGGTTTGCCCAGTTCTTTCCGGTAATCCGGTTTGCCTTCCAGCATCTTAAACCCGTCACAGCCCATGGCATAGGCGGCCTCGGCCTGACGGCGATAGTTTTCGGCGGTGTCCCGTTCATCCATATGGTGAAACAGGCCGGCAAAAGCGTACAGACCGGGGATGACGGCCTTGCAGTACAGCGCTTCCGGGTTGTCGGTCAGATTGTGGTTGGGCAGACATTGTACGGCAATCCGGTCGTAGTTCATATGCTCCATTACCTCCCGATAGGTGGCAACGGTGTCCGCCAGAGGCCGATTCATATGAATGTGTACGTGGATATCGTTGATGGGTTGCGCACGGTATTGTTGGAGTTCGTAGTTTTTCATAACGGTTTTTCTCCTTTACAAAGCCGGCTTAAAAGACGGCATCAGTTCCAGCTTAAACAGGTTATGACGATGTTTGCGGTCGATGAGTGCCTTCTTTTCTTGGTCCTCGATATACCCGGTGCGGATGTACACGTCCAGTTCCGCATAGGTAAATCCCAGATTTTCCTCGTCGCTCTTGCCGCACAGACCGTCAATGGGGGTCTTTTCCACCAGTTCGGAAGGGAGTCCCAACAGGTGCCCGATGGCCTTAACCTCGGTAACCGTCAGGTGGGACATAGGGGAGAAGTCCCCGACTGAGTCGCCGTACCGGGTGGAATAGCCTACCCAATCTTCCGATAGGTTACAGGTGTTGCACACCCGTCCGTTGCAACTCTGGGATACGGCGTATACCGTGGCCATACGGATGCGGGGCGGCAGATTTTGCCGGGATTGGGGGGTGATGGGCAGGTCGTCGGGCAGGTGGCGTAGTATTCCGTCCACCGCATCGGCAATGTTGATCTCGTATCGACGGATACCCAGATGGTTCACCAGCCGATAGGCCATATCGATGTCGTGCTGTTCTCCTTGGGGCATCAGCACGCCGATGACCCGGTCACGGCCCAGCGCCTCTACGCACAGCGCCGCCGCTACGGAACTGTCCTTGCCGCCGGAGATACCCAGCACCGCATTACAGTCCGGCCCGTTCTGCTCAAAGAACTCCCGGATCCATTGTACGCATTGGTCTTTTACCTTTTTTGCGTCAAACATCATCCTATCACCACCGATTATAGTATATCAACAGTATACCACGCTTACACGGTCAACACAAGTCTTTCTTGGGGTTTTTCAGCTGTATCACGATGCCCAGCACGATGACGCACAGACCCACCAGCGACCAGGGGGTGACGGTCTCTCCCAACACGACGGCTATCCACACGAGGGACAGAAACGGGGTTATGTACGCCAGGTTGGAGATGGTGGCGGTGTTGCCGTTTTTAAGGGCCACCGCCCAGCAGGTGTTGGCTGCCGCCAACACGCCTACGCCGTTCCACGCCAGACCGGCTATCTGCGGCAGGGTCAGCGACCATTCGCCGCCCGGTAAGGCAAGGCACAGGCTGACCAGCGATGAAGCGAAGAAGGACAGCATCATGGCGATGGGCAGGTCGTAGGACCATTTTTTGTTCAGTGCCGTAAAGGCACCGTAACACACCGCACCGCCGATACACAGCAGGACTCCCCCCAAGGTCTGGGGGTTAAACTGCAGCAGGTCGTTGCCGGCCACCGTCACTACGCCGATGAAGGAAACGCCAAAGGCGATGCCCTTGCGTGCCGTCAGTCGCTCGCCCAACAGCAGAATAGCAAAAACCACGCTCATAATGGGCCACAGATAGTTGACGATAAAGGCCTGGGAGGCCGGCAGTATCGACGCCCCGGCATAGTAGAATAGGTTGTAGAAGCAGTTGCCCAGCAGTCCGGCGCCAATCACCCGGACGTAATCCCGTAACCGGTATTGGCGCAGTTGCCGCAGCCGTCCGGTAAAGAGGTTAAACAGCAGCAGCGCCACCGCCGCAAACAGGGCGCTGATGCACAGCACCGTATAGGTGTGCATACTGTTGAGCAGCAGCTTGGATATGGTGGCCATGGTGGACCACAGCAGGATGGCAATACCTGCCGGCAGATATGCTTGTTTCATTTGTGTGCACCTCACAATCAACGGCATTGTAGCACAGCCTTTTGGTAAAAGCAAGAAAAAACTTCCCGTCCGATCACCCCACGGGAAGTTTTTGCCTTTTTACATTTC
>JAZRMD010000064.1:0-4315 GCA_045647285.1 Acutalibacteraceae bacterium | reverse complement strand
ATCGTGCCGCTGAGTCCCCTGTTGGAAGCCCCGGTACTGGAGCCGGCCTTTGCGCAGATACTGCCGGCCTTGTTCGGCGGTCTGGGTGTGGTGTTCGTATCCAAGAATGTGAAGTTGGCTATCGCCCCCATTGTGCTGATGCTCCTGCTGTTTATCTTCGTGCCGGCGCTGGACGCCGGTACGGTGGGCATTATGGTGCCGGTGGGTGTGCTGTTCACCGTGGGCGTGGCCCGGGTGATGTACAAAAAGGGGTGGCTGTAATATGTGGTGGTTACTCCCCGTTATGGCCGTGGCCATACTGCTGATAGTGGTGGTTATCCGCACCTTGCGGTTTACCCCCCGGGAGGATACCCCGGTGCAGGAAACCCCGGTGTCCTTTGACCGGGACCGGACGGTGGCGGCGTTGCAGGAGTTGGTGCGGTGCCGTACCGTGTCCTACCGGGACCCTTCCTTGGAGGAGGACGGCGAGTTTGAGAAGCTCATCGCTATGCTCCCCACCCTGTACCCCCGGGTGTTTGCCGCCTGTACCCTGACCCGTTTGCCCGACCGGGCGCTGTTGTTGAGGTGGCCCGGCGCTACCGCCGACGCCCCCACGGTGCTGATGGCCCACTACGACGTGGTGCCGGTCAACGAGGATGGTTGGGATAAGCCGCCCTTTGCCGCCGTTCTGGAGGACGGGGTGCTGTGGGGTCGTGGGACCTTGGACACCAAGGTGACCTTTAACGCCATCCTCAGCGCCGCCGACCACCTGATCGGGGAGGGGTTTACCCCCCGGCAGGACGTGTATTTTGCTTTCTCCGGCGGCGAAGAGATCAACGGCCCCGGTGCGGTGCATATCGTGGACTATCTGGCCGAGCAAGGCATAGACCCGGCGCTGGTGCTGGACGAGGGCGGCGCCGTGGTGGAGAACGTGTTCCCCGGCGTCAAGACCCCTTGCGGTATGGTGGGTATTGCGGAAAAAGGGATGATGGACGTGCAATACACCGTCCGTTCCGGCGGCGGTCACGCCTCCGCCCCCAAGCCCCGGACTCCGGTGGATACCTTGGCAAGGGCCTGCGTCCGGTTGACCCGGCACCCCTTTAAGGCTCATCTGACACCGCCGGTGGCGGCTATGTTTGACACACTGGGTCGCCGGTCCACCTGGCTGTACCGGATGATTTTTGCTAACCTCTGGCTGTTTATGCCGGTGCTGGACGCCATCTGTAAGGCCGGCGGCGGCGAACTCAACGCCCTGATGCGTACCACCGTGGCCTTTACCCAGATGACCGGGTCGGCGGCTCCCAACGTGATACCCCCCAAGGCCACCTTGGTATCCAACATCCGGCTCAATCCGGCGGATACGGTGGAGGGGGCACTGGCCTATCTTAAGCAGACGGTGGGGGACCCCACCGTGGACATACAGGCCCTGCACGGCACCAACCCCAGCCGCATTTCCCGGATAGACACCGACGGTTACCGTCGGGTAGCCACCGCCGTGGCGTCTACCTGGCGTGGGTGTGTGGTGTCCCCCTATCTGATGGTGCAATGCTCCGATTCCCGTCACTACGGCCGCCTTTCGGATAAGGTGTACCGCTTTTCCGCTATGGACCTGACCGCCGAGGAACGGGCCACCATCCACGGCAACAACGAGCGCATCCGGGTGGATACCGTGTATCGGGCGGTGGAGTTTTATATTCGCTTGATAAAACAAAGCTGATAATCATAACCACCGGTAAACGGGTAATGTGCTCCGCTTTTCTCGGCTCCCTCTGACGAGGGAGCTGTCCGAGGGTCAGCGAGGACTGAGGGAGAGATAACGAAACTACCCCTGCGTCTGCGGCAAAGCCGCATCCACCTCCCCTGACAAGGGGAGGCAAGAGATCGCTTCGCTCTTTTATCTTCTCCCAGTAGAACGGGTGGCTTATTCCCACGCCTAAAGGCACCAAGCAAAAAGGACACTTTCGCCAAGCGAAAGTTTCCTTTTTTTGTTATCCGTCCTTGCGCAGGGTGTCGTCGTCCAGTTCGGTGACCGGCCGCAGGTTGTGGTGGTGCAGGGCCATATCGTTGCGTGTTTCGTTAAAGGAGTAGCCCTCTGAGCGCATATAGGCGTACCACCGCACGTGTTCCACCCGACCGATGGCCAGTTTTTCCTCATCCGTACGCTGGTCCCAGTCCTTTTCGGCGCCGGGGATGACCACATTTAGTTTGACGCGCAGGTCCTCGTGGATGGCCCGGGCCACCGAGGACCGGAAGTTGTACTCGTGCTGCCAGAAGGACTTGTCTGCATCCTTCTGTCTGTCCTTGTCGTGTAGACATTGGTTCCAGTACCAGTTGAGCCGTCTGGCGGCGTCCACCAAGGTGGTGTCCACCACCGTATCCCGGAACCATTCCAAGCCGCCCAGGGCGTGGATGCGGTAGGGGGCGTTCTTAAAGTTGGTGACCCCGGGCCGTTTGCCGTCCCAGGACTGCGCTATGGCCTCGCGCACGTGCTCGTCGTACAGCACCGTTTCAATATCCGGCGTGTGCCCGTCCCCCTGGTAGGCGGTCTGTTCGCACAGACTGCGGATGCGGGTGGCCATGGTCAGGTTGCGCTCGTCGGTGCCCAGAGAAATAAAGTAGTAGGTAGCGTCGGTGAGGGACCGCACCTCGTCGGAGAAGGAGGCCGCATCCACGTCCACACCGGAGTGAATGTCAATGGCGCAGTAGGTGTCCCCCGGGATGCGCACCCCGTTGTGGGCGTCGTCCATCAACTCGGGACATTGGGCGGCGAATTTCTCTTTTGCCAAGGGGTCCTTTTCGTAGGCGTTGATCTTGAGGGTATACCCCTCTAACTGGCAGTACCAACACAGGGCCTTAAGCATCTCGGTGCCGTACCGCCCCAGACCCACCAGCACAGCGGATATGACCTTGCCGTCGGCGGTCTGCCGGGCGTGGCGGAACAGATGGTGACCGTTGCGCCACAGGGTGTGATATACCACCCAGCGGATGTCGTTGACCCGGCATACCCGGATGTTTTCGGGCGCTTTAGCGGAGAGCATCAGGCTGGACAGGGTACCGTCGGAGAACACCCACAGGGTGACCCGTTTGCGGTCGTAGTGCCGGATAATGCTCTCGGCGTGGCGGTTCTTTTCCGCCTCGTCGTCGGACACCAGATAGAAGTTGAGTCGGCGCAGACCAAACAGGGGGCAAAAATGCACCGATTCCAGGTCTTTGCGAAACAGGATGGCCCCCAGTTCCTGGGCGCCTTCCAGCAGGTCCAGGGTGGCTTCGTCGTCCTTGTCCACCACGTCGGTGAACACAATCAGCCGCCGGGGGAACAACCCCAACAGGGGCGGCCGGTCGTTGTACAGGTCGGTGGCCAGTTTCAGGGTCCGATCGTTGAGTTCGGAGAATACGTGGGTGGGCAGTACGGTAAAGAAATACCGCAGATGGGCGGACAGATTCTTAAAGAAGGACAGGATAAATCCAAAGGACAGCACCGGGGCCGTCAGATACAGCAGGGACCCCAGCCACAGGTAGGTCTGGCGCACCGCTTCCGACGGATAGCCGGCAAAATGCGCCACCCAGTCCCGAAAATCCCCGTCCAGCGCAAACAACCTAAGGCTATGCTGCGTCGCATTCATCACCACCGAGCCGTAGGGGATGCTGCCGTCGGCGGCCGCCGGCAGGGTGAACACGTATATGGGCAAAAAGTAGACCGCCGCCGTCAGGAAGATGCCCACAAACAGCATCTTATTAGGGGTAAACGCCCGGCGCTTGTACGTGCGGAACAGACGGCGCGCACATACCATCAGCAGGGCGATAACCACGGTGCCGATGAGAAACCACCGGGGCGCCCATCCTTCCGACGTCCAGGTAAAAAACCAATCGCGTATGTATTCCATACCGTTACACTCCTTTATTTTCCGCCAACCATTCGTCCACCGCTACCGGGCGCCGCAGCCATATATGACCGCCCCGGGCGTGGCGCAGCTCGTGTTCCAGCGCTTGGCGGCGCCCTTCCTCTCCCAGTTGGCTGTTAATGTATATGTCCAGCGTGCCGTCGCTGTTGGTGACGGTGACCCCCTTCACCTGCGGCGGCAACAATACCAGCCGGACGTAGATGCCGTCCATTTCCAATCCCACTTACGTTTCCTGCTTTCTCAATACCTCAATGATCCTTACCGCTTGTTCCACCTGTTCCCGGGTGCATCCCCGGGCAAGGGAAAACAGCATGCGCATCTCGTCCCGGGTCTTTAGTTCTTCCAGATACCCGGTCAGTTCTTCGTCCCCGTGGACCGGCGGTCCCTCGTCCTCCCAGCCCATGAGCCGGGCGGTGGTCATCCCCAGACCGGCG
>JAZRMD010000063.1:0-2862 GCA_045647285.1 Acutalibacteraceae bacterium | reverse complement strand
CTTCAGCGGCCACGACGGTATCCCAGCCCTTGAGAGCGTCTACACGCTTCTTGGACAGCATGATGGTGCCTTCCTGGTCGTTGGTGCGCATAATGAGCAGTTCCAGCTCATCGCCGACCTTCACCAGGTCAGCCGGGTTGGCGTTGGGGTCGCTGGACAGCTCATCGGCAGGGATATACCCGGTCTGCTTGCGGCCGATGACTTCAACCTGGACTTCGTTGGGCGCAATAGCCACGACCAACCCACGGACTTTATCATCAGTGGCGTTCTGCAGAGTTGCGTCGATAGCGGCGGCAAACTCCTCAGAGCTCATCTCCTCATAGTTTTCGGGTGCGGTGGTCTGGACATCGGTGTTGTTGACGATTTCGGACATAGTGTAGTGTACCTCCTTTATTATATCGGCCGGCGTGGAAGCTCCGGCGGTGATACCCACGGTATCCCCGGGCGCAAAGGCGGTGCGGTCTAACTGCTTTGCTGTTTCCACCAGATGGGTGGTGCAGTAAGGAGCACAGACGTCCCGAAGCTTTGCGGTGTTGGAACTTTCACGTCCACCGACAATAACGATGTGTTGGCACTGCCGGGCAAGGCGGATGGCCTCCTCCTGCCTTTTTGCAGTAGCATTACATATTGTATCAAAGATTTGGAGATTTGTACAGAGTTTTTTTGCGATATTTGAACATTTTTTCCAAATCAAGGTGTTAAAAGTGGTCTGTGCCACCATAATGCAAGGGGAATCCTGGGGAAATCCGTCGCTCTTTAGACAATTTGCCAGTTCCTGCTCGTTGCTGAACACATAACTGGCCCCGGTACAGTGCCCTCGGATGCCCATTACCTCCGGATGGTCCGCGTCGCCGGCAATCAGCACCGTATGGCCGGTGGCGGAATATTCTGCGACGATGCGGTGTATCTTGGCTACAAAGGGGCAGGTAGCGTCGCAACAGCGAATGCCGTTGGCGGCGATGGTATCCTGTACGCTCTGGGGTACACCGTGGGACCGGATGACCAGCACCGCCCCGTCCGGGGTGTCGGTGGGATCGTTCACAATGCGCACTCCACGGGCGGCCAGTTCCTCCACCACCTGAGGGTTGTGGATGATGGGCCCCAGAGTGCATACGGTCTCGCCGGCGTCCAGCAGTTGCCGGACCCGGTCCACCGCATTATTGACGCCAAAGCAAAAGCCGGCGGTCTTTGCCAGATAGACGGGCATAGCGTATCTCCTTATAACCGTTCCATAACGATGGCCTTCATCCGAGCCACCGCCTGTTCCAGCGTATCTTCGCTGGTATCCACCAACACCGCATCAGCCGCCCGGCACAGGGGAGAGGCGGCCCGATGGGTGTCATCGTAATCGCGCTTGACCATATCGGCCAACACCGCTTCGTAGGTCACATCGGTGCCCTTTTCCACCAGTTCCTTGTAGCGGCGCCGAGCCCGAGCCTCGGGGGTGGCGGTGAGAAAGATCTTGATCTGCGCATCCGGCAGGATGACCGTACCGATATCCCGACCGTCCATCACCACCGACCGAGTGGCGGCCATATTGCGCTGCACGTCCAGTAGGAAAGCCCGTACCTGCGGAATGGCGGATACGGCGGAGGCGGCCATGGACACCTCCGGGGTGCGGATAAAGGCGCTCACGTCTTGGCCATTAACAAACACCCGTTGTTCCCCGTCTACGTACTCAATGGATATGGTCAGCCCGTTGAGGGCACCCACTACCCCGTCGGTATCGGCCGTATCGATCCCCAACTGCCGCACGTGGTAGCCGATGGACCGGTACAGAGCGCCGGTGTCCACATAGATAAACTCCAATTCCTTTGCCAGTATCCGGGCAATGGTACTTTTTCCTGCGCCGGCAGGACCGTCAATAGCAATTGCACAAGGCATGGTCTACACATCCTTTTATTCTTCAATATGTTCACCGGCGGCCATGCCGGTAGAGAAAGCGATCTGCAGGTTAAATCCGCCGGTGTATGCGTCCACGTCCAGCACCTCACCGGCAAAGCGAAGCCCCGGCAGTATCCGGGACGCCATGGTCCGGGCGTTTATTTCCCGTACGGTTACGCCGCCGGCGGTCACGATGGCTTCCGCCATAGGACGAAATCCGCTGATCTGCACCGGCATATCCTTAATGGTGCGCCCCAGACGCAACCGTTCTTCCCGGGTAAGGGCGTTGCACTTTTTGCCGGCCGGGATACCGCACAGCCGCAACATTACCGGAATCAGCAGCCGGGGCAACAGTTTGCCCAGAGCATTGCCCAGGTCCATATTGTTGCGCTCGGTCATATCCCGTACGATACGGGCGTCCAGTTGTTCCGGCGACAGGGCCGGTTTCCAGTCCAGGTGCAGGGTGTACCGCCCCGGCTCCATATGGTCCATATATGCGCCGGCGGTGAGCACCATCGGGCCGCTGACCCCGAAATGGGTAAACAGCATCTCCCCCATATCCGTATAGATGACCTTGCCGGTATGGTTGTCGGTCACCTGCAATCCGCAGTTTTTGGGAGCCAGTCCCTGCATATCCAGACAGAACAGGTCGGGGGATTCCAATCCTACCAGAGAGGGACGCAGGGGGGTTACGGTATGTCCGGCCTGACGGGCCAGGTCGTAGCCGTCGCCGGTGGACCCGGTGCCGGGATAGGAGCAACCGCCGGTGGCGATCACCACCCGGTCAGCCCGGTATACGCTACCATCCTCGGTATCGGCGCCCACGCACACACCGTCCTCTATGAGCAGGGAGGTGGCACGCCCTTGCACAAACCGGGCGCCCCCGTCCCGGGCGTAACGCACCAGACCGTCCACCACGTCCACCGCCTTGTCGGATACGGGGAACACCCGGTTGCCCCGTTCGGTCTTAAGGGGAAC
>JAZRMD010000062.1:0-2601 GCA_045647285.1 Acutalibacteraceae bacterium | reverse complement strand
GCCGGGGCGGCTACGGGGGCCGGGGCAGCTACGGGGGCAGGGGCAGCCACAGGAGCCGGGGCGGCTACGGGGGCCGCTACGCCGCCAATCTCTTCTACCTCTACCTCATAGGCGTTGCCGTTAACGGTGATGTTGAATTTCTTCATAATTCATCCATTCCTTTCTGTGTTGACCAGGCCTTATAGACCTCGGCTACAATTTTTCCCAATTTACTGTCATTATACGATACTGTCAAGAAAGTGTCAAGGGAAAACGTACAAAAAAAGGCCGGTCTTCCGACCGGCCATCCGTTGTTTTTATGTATGTTCTCCGCAACCGGCACGAAAGAAGGCTTCCAACGATACGCGCCAACCGTCCTCTGCCGGCTGAAACTCCAGACGCTTTAGATGGGGTATTAATGACTCCACCCGGCACAGGCCATACACAGCGCCCCGGTAATCTCCTGCGTTGAGCACCGAACGGATAAGGCCATCCGCCAACAAGGGGTCGTCGCAGACCACCTGCAACAGTTCCACGTCCTCCCCCGTTATGCGGAACAGGGCGTGACCGGTAACCTCCTGACGGCTATCCCGTAACACCAGGGCATCTATCCCCTCCGAGGCGCCAACCGACTGCAAAAACGCCTTATCGGCGGGTATTATGGTAATCACGGTCCGGTTCCCTCCCATTCTTAATATAGGCGGCGGCAATCTTCTTTTGTGATCCGGAGGCCATCACCAGGTCCCGAACCTCCTTGGGGGTCAGATACCGCCAACTACCGGCCGGAAGCATCCCCAGCCGCACGTTGCCCACCGCATTGCGGCGCAGACGGATAACCTCCAGACCCAGCGCCTCACACATACGGCGAATCTGCCGGTTGCGCCCCTCATACAGCACCACCTCGATCACACAGCGGTCGGGGGCGCTGGATACGATGCGCACCTCTGCCGGGGCAGTCTTGCGTCCGTCCAGAGGAATCCCCTCCTCAAACTTAAGGCGCTGTTCCTCCGTCATAGGGGAACGCAAGGTCACCCGATACAACTTGGGAATATGGGTAGACGGATGGGTCACCGCATTGGCAAAGTCGCCGTCGTTGGTCATCAAGAGCAGACCTTCGCTCTCCCGGTCCAACCGCCCCACCGGATACAGGGTGGTACCCTCAATACGTACCAGTTCCTCCACGCATTTACGCCCCTGCTCATCCTTCATGGTGGTGATGAAGCCCCTGGGCTTATGCAGAGCCACGTACACCGGCGCCGCAGCAGAAGCCAGTCGCTTGCCCCGGACGTGGATAATATCCTTGCGGTCATCCGCCTTATCGCCCAAACGGGCTACGTGTCCGTTGACCTTCACGTGGCCGCCCTCTATCAGTTCTTCCGCCTTGCGACGGGAAGCAACGCCACGCTCGGACAACAATTTTTGCAACCGTACCATAGCCATTGGTTGATTTCTCCTTTAAGTACATAATCCGCTTATTAACTGTAAAAAGCGCCGCCACACCAACGTCCAAAAGGGGGGCGGCTGTTGGACCGGCACCGTCTGTGCCGCCCGTATGGGAGCCGTATGTACCGTCCGTTCCCCGGCGGTATAGCGCACCTCGCCCACCGTCTGCCCCTGCTCAACATCCGCCCACACAAAGGGCGGTAGGTACACCTGGGCGGTCAGCGTTTCCTCCCTGAGCAACACGCACATATCCGGAACAGGCGCCGTAAGGGGTACCGCCGACAGGGTGCCACCCATCACGGGACAGGTATCCGGCACCACCGAGGGCAACGGCTCCTGCCGTACCCGTGAAAATGCATAATCATATAAAGCAACGTGGTCATTCCAGTCATCCGGCGCATACAGAGTAACGGCGATAAGGGTAATCCCGTCCCGGCGTACCGCCGATACCAGACAGCGCCCGGCCTTACGGGTAAATCCCGTCTTAAGTCCGACACACCCATCCACCAGGCCCAACAACTTGTTGTGGTTGCGCAGGGTCATCCGTCTGCCCTCTACCGTGATGGTGGCGGTCTGCATACCGCACAGCTCTGCCAACACCGGCACTTCCAACACGGCGGCGGCCAACACAGCCATATCCCGGGCGGTGGCACCATTGTCTGCTTGGTCCAGACCGGAGGGGGTGACAAAAAGGCTGTTGGTCATCCCCAACTGTTGTGCCCGTTCGTTCATCAACGCAGCAAAGTCTGCCGTGGTGGGGGCCATCAACAGCGCCAGCGTATTGGCGGCATCGTTGCCGGACACCAGTAATAAACCGGCCAAAAGATCCCGGACGGTCAAGGTGTCCCCCACCTTAAGACCTACCTGGGTGCCTTCCACCGGCACCGCCCCCGGCGGTACCTGTACGGTGTTCTCTGTGGATAGTCGTTCAGCAGCCAACAGGGCGGTCATCAACTTAGTAGTACTGGCCACCGGGCGCTTAACGTCACCGGCCTTATCGTACAGCAGCATATCCCGTTGAGGCGCATACACCACCGCTGACCGGGCCGATACCGTCGGCGGCTCGGCCGCCTGTACGGCCGGCGTTCCCACCACGTAGAAAAACAGCAGCGCCGGGCATAACAGCGCCACTGTCCATCGTGGGCGCATAGCACCACCTCCCCTCACAGCATATGAGGG
>JAZRMD010000061.1:0-4353 GCA_045647285.1 Acutalibacteraceae bacterium | reverse complement strand
CAGAGATAATCTTGTCGTCCGCAGTCAGGGTCTTCTCGTTAACGCCGAACACGATGGTCTTCAGGTCCTTGCCAGCGGGAGCAGAGATAACAACCTTCTTAGCGCCGGCGTCAATGTGAGCCTGGCTCTTCTCGGTGGAGCAGTAGAAACCGGTGCACTCCAGCACCACGTCCACGCCCAACGCACCCCAGGGCAGGTCGGCAGCGTTCTTTTCGGAGTAGATCTTCAGCTCCTTGCCGTCTACGGTGATGGTGCCGGCCTCGTCGTCGGCCACGACGGTGTGACCGTCATAACGACCCTGGGCGGTGTCGTACTTGAGCAGGTGGGCCAGCATGCTGGGCTTGGTCAGGTCATTGATAGCGACGATCTCGTAACCCTCGGCGCCAAACATCTGACGGAAAGCCAGACGGCCGATGCGGCCGAAACCATTGATTGCAACTTTAACTGCCATAATAAATTACCTCCAATTATTTAATCTTGTATTATTTTAACCGAAAATGCGTGTAAATGCAAGATGTTTGTTTAATTTTTAACCCACTTTTTACACTTTCGGCCTTTTGTACAAAGTGTGCTAAAAACGAACGCCCACTGTGTTCATAATAGATAAAAAAGGAGCGTTTTATGTCCACAACACATTCCCCACAAACCTCATTACGAGAAACCTTAGCCGCATATTTTCTGTCGGCACCCCCCTATCGGGAGCAGACGCCGGAGCAACAGGATATGTTTCGTCAGCGGCTGTGCCAGTTGGGGGAACTGGAGCAGCAGGAGATCCTGCAATCCGCCGGCCACCACCGTCCCATGCATTGGGGCAATCCGGTGTCGTTGATACAAAACCTGCTCACAGCCTCGCAACGGTTAGCCGCCGGGATGGGGCAACCCCTATTGCTCTTTCCGGCCAAAGAAGTCAACTTTACTTTCTCCGCCCTGTTTCATCCCCGGTTGCTCTCCATAGGCGTCTGTACCCTGTTGCGTATAGCCTGTGAAGCGGCACCTCGGGAACCGGTCTGGGTCCGTCTGCAGGAGCAGGAAAGCTGTCTGACCGTATCCGTGACCGCCGCCGCACCGCCGGTGCCCTCCCACAGCTTTGCGGTGATACAAGAATGTGCCGGACTACACAAGGGCAGCCCGGCACAATGCGGTAACACCTATGGATTTTCTATTGCCCGGGCGGAGCAACCGCCAGAGCAGACCCAACGCTACGTGTGTCCCACCGCCGATGAACTGTACCGGGACACCCTATCGCCGGTGTGGACGGCATTCTACTGTCGGCTTTCCCGCACGGAGTCGTCAAACAGCAACCCTCTGGACAAGGACGTTCCCTCTACCGACGAAGCGTGACGACACAGGTCTCTACGGGTCATATACAGCGCCCACCCAAAGGTGAAAGCCAGGATGCCCACCGCCAGATCACCAAGGCCGGCCAACTGACTGGCGAGATACGCCTGCGTATCTCCCAGCAGATACATACCAAAACGGGTCAGCGGCCCGGAAACGGCCATAGCGCCGGCAGTCATAGCGTACACCAGCAAGGTACCGGGACGGGTCTTGCCAATACCGGAAACGTACCGGGCCAACTTAAACAGGAACAGCAGTTCCAGCACCAACATAGTAAAATCGTACAAGCTCTTATCCAGACTAATGGCGCTGGCGTAGGACATCTCGTACCGGGCCAGGCGCAACCATATCCACAACACGGGCAACAGCATAGTGGACGCACGCATACCGATACGGGTACCCCCTTCCCGGGCCACCTGACAACCAAACAGCACCAATACAACACCGGCAACTACCGCCATTACCAAGGATAGCACCGTGACCAACTGCGTCACCAACGAGACCAACGGCACCGCCGGGGCCGGCAGTTCCCCATATACCGCAAAGCGGATGATATCCCACAGTCCTTCCAGGGCGATAAGGCCGCCGGCAAGCAGCGATCCGGCAGACAGCATCATCGCACCCTTGCTGCGGATATCCACCCGATGAGAGCCGCCACGAGGAGCCATCAGCAACATTACGGCAAGGGTCACCGCCAGCACCACCGCCAACACGATATTTGCCGCAAAACGGCCGGTGTAACTATTGCGCAAATCGGTGACAAGGAGTAACCGTAACAAGGTGATGACCGCCGGCATAGCGGTGCCCAGCCACACGATGCCCTGGTAGCAACGGTCCCTCTGTTCTCTCTTAGATAATTTCATAGCGTCGCTCGCCTTTCTGTAAATCGGTATATACCACCGGACAAGTACATAGATATAGATATAGTATAGACCCAAATACCGCTTAAGTCAAGAAAAGAAAGGGTGTAATCTATGAAAGGATATGCGCTGATCATTGTGCTGATGGCCGCTTTACTGTTGCTCATCCCCTTACCGGCCCTGCTGCGCGAACAAGCCACCGCCACCGTACCGGACACCTCCGCCACCGAGAGTCGGGTGGAAAGCGCTCTGCCGCCCCAGGACACGGTAGATAAAGACCAGTTTTCCATACTGGTTGAGGGGTCGGTGGTAGAACTGGATGCCCGAGAGTTTCTTATCCGCACCTTAGCCATGGAAATGTCTCCCACTTACCACGAAGAGGCGCTCAAAGCCCAAGCCGTAGCGGCGTACACCTATTACGGACGCCGCCGACAAGCCCAGAAGAAACAACCGGACCCAGCGTTACAAGGGGCGCACTTTACTACCCCCGACGCCACCTTCCCCGGCAACTACGCCACCGCCGGGCTGAAAGCCAAGTGGGGCAACGCCTACGACACCAACTATAACAAGATCTGCCGGGCGGTGGATGCGGTGTTGGGACAAACCATCACCCATCAAGGGGCCTTGATAGACGCCTGTTACTTTGCTCTTTCCGGGGGAAGTACCGAAAGCGCCGCCGTGGTCTGGGGGGCGGATATCCCCTATCTACAGGCGGTAGCCAGTCCTGGGGACACCCTTTCTCCCTCCTGTGAGAGTCGGGTCAGCTTCACCCCCGATGAACTGAGAGAAAAAATCAAAGCCGCCCACGGGGAGGTAGTCTTTAGCGAGGACCCGACCGGATGGTTGGGGGAAGCCACCAGGTCCCCGGCCGGGACGGTCACCGCCCTGCCCGTGTGTGGCACTACCCTGACCGGTGCGCAGATACGTTCAGCCCTCGGTCTGCGGTCGGCCTGTTTTACAGTGGTATACAACGAGGGGAACTTTCAGTTTACGGTCAAAGGGTACGGACACGGGGTAGGTATGAGTCAATACGGCGCAGATTACCTTGCCCGGCAAGGATACTCCTACAAAGAAATACTGCAATACTATTACACCGGCGTGGAAGTCGGGTGAAAAAGGGTTGCAATTTGGCAGTACATATATTAAAATAAAGAGGTATTACATAGTGAAGGATGCATAGTACGGTATGAAAGAAACATTACACCATCCACGCAGACGCAGAAAAAAACGTCCTCTGGGACTTATCCTGGCGGCGGTCATTCTGGCGGCGTTGCTGGCCATCGGTACGGTGTTTGCCGCCCTGCGGCAACAAAGTAGCGGTAGCGGTAACCTGAGCAACACCTCAACGACCGCCACCACCACCGGCAAGACGCTACCCAAGAGCTTTATTAACCGCAACACGGCCTCCCCCTACATTGTATTGGGGAACGTGACCGCCGGCACCACCCTGTACAGCAAAGAGCCGGACGCCAAGTGTTATCCGGCCAGTCTGACCAAGTTGGTGACCGCCTTAGTGGCCATAGACTACGCCACCGCCGATACCCCCATGACGGTGGGGGACGAAATCTATATGATTGATCCCGGCTCCAGCCGTGCGTATCTGACGGTGGGGACCCGGCTGACGATGGAGCAACTGCTACAGGCGTTGCTTCTCCCCTCCGGCAACGACGCCGCCTATACGGTGGCCGTACAGGTGGGACGCATCATCGCCGGGGACGAGTCCTTATCCAACCAGGCGGCTCTGGACCGCTTTATAACCAAGATGAACGAAAAGGCGGTGTCCCTGGGATGTACGGGCACCCACTTTTCCAACCCGGATGGCATCCACCGGGAGGACCATTACACCACCGCAAACGATATGCTCAAGATAGCCACCGCCGTACTTGAGCAGGACGTGATCGCCCGTACGGTGGCTCTGCCCCAAGTCAACAATGCCCGGCTACTGTCCGGACAGGTGGTAAACTGGAAAAACAGCAACCGCCTGGTGCAGGAAAACAACGCCTATTCCTACGCCGGTGCCACCGGCATGAAGACCGGCACCACCGACGAAGCCGGATACTGCCTGATTGCCTCGGCAGTACGGGAGGGACAGACATCCATCGCCGTGGTGATGGGCGCCCCGGCGGAACACAACCGTTGGGAAGACGCCAGCGGT
>JAZRMD010000060.1:0-7406 GCA_045647285.1 Acutalibacteraceae bacterium | reverse complement strand
CTGCGCCCAATGCCAGAACACCACCCTCTCCGATGCGTCAATGGCGTACAGCTTGCCCAGCTCTCCACTCTGCAATATTTCGGCACATTTGCGAAAGCCCGGCGCATACCGCAGCACGTGACAGACGATCACCTGGCGCCCGGTCTCCTCCTGCGCCCGTAACAACGCATCGATCTCTTCCCGGCTGTCGGACACCGGCTTTTCCAGCAGGACGTCGTAGCCGAGATAAAGCGCCTTGACGGCCTGCTCCACGTGAAAGCGGTCGTGGGTAGCGATCACCAGGGCGTCCGCCCTCTTTTCGCTCAAAAACTCGTCCGCATCGGCAAAGGTGGGTACCTCCATATCCAAGCGCTGTTGGATGCGCTTGAGCTGTAGGGGGTTCTCATCACACAGGGCGGTGAAACGAAACCCGGCAGGGTGCTTCTGCAGTTCCTCCGCATAGACGGTGCCCCGGGCACCGCAACCAAGAATGGCAATGGTCTTCATACGATCACTCCTTTACCCCTATTATGCAACCCCGGACGGGTTAGCGCAAGGGAGAAATAGACACAAAAACAAAACAATTCGAAACTATCTTGCATTGTTTACCGCCTTGTGTTACACTAAAAAAGAGGTGATACTGTGAAAATCATACCCATTGACCGCCTGTGCACCGTCATGGATGCGAATATACAGTTTATCAACGCTCTGCGACAGGATTGGCGCAAGACCAACCGCTTTTCCTGCCTCGGCAAGCCGAAGCAACTGCATATACTGGTGTGCTTCTTTGCCTGCACCGGGCATCTGCGCACCGCCGACGGCCGGGAAATAGAAATAGAAGAAAACGGAATGATGTACGCACCGCAAGGGGCAGAATACGTGCTGGACATCCACCCTCTGAGCGAAGCCGGGTGTACCGTGGGTGTGAACTTTCTGCTTCTGGACGGACAGGGAGAGGCGTTGGCCCTGTCCGACGACGTAACGGTGTTCCCCTCCAACGGGGCTATGCGGCGTGGATTTGACGAGATGGCCCGTATCGGCGTGGCGTCGCCGCTGGCGGCCTTTCGCTCCCGCATCCTCCTGCAGACGGTACTGTACGAACTGGCACGGGAAACTACCTGCCCGGCGGTACCGGCGGTGATCCGCCCCGGCGTCGCCTATCTGCAGGAACACTACACCTCCCCCCTCACGGTGACCAGGCTGGCCACCTTATCCCACGTCAGCGAGGTGTACTTCCGCCGTGTGTTTAAGCAGACCTTCGGCATATCCCCCGTCGACTACATGGTCCACTTGCGCCTGGAAACAGCGGCCAACTACCTGGCACACGGCGATATGACCGTGGGGGAGATTGCCGAAGCGGTGGGGTATGCTTCCGTTTCCTACTTTGACAAAGAGTTTAAAAAAGCCTACGGTGAAACGCCCCTGCACTACCGCCGTACGCATAATCCTACATAAAACCGGTGCCCTTGCTTTGCACCGAAAAATCCCGGTTGCGTGGATACCGAAAATATGGTATGCTGTCTATAGTTTACAACGAAAGGACTTTCGGCTATTATGATAAAGAAACTAACCGCCGTTTTACTGGCTATCTGCTTATTCCTGTGCGGCTGTGGCGATGGGGATACTCCCTCCCTCACCGGCACCGACCTGGGGTTTGCCTACCATTCCACCGCCCCTAAAGAGCAGGTGCTGACCGAAGATGTCTCCCTGCGGACCGCCTGGCGCAACGGAGTGTTGCGCTCCTTTGCCCGGCCGGACACCCAAAAACCGCTGACCTTTGACTGGCTCAACAACCAGTTCCCTCTCCAATGCACCCGGACCCCCACGGCGAACAGCGCCTACTGCCTGTACCGCACCGAGGAGGGCGGCTATCTGTACGTATTCTTTGATAAGCAGGACACCGACTACGCCTACAGCCATTGGGCGTATATGCAACGGCGTTTGCCCCTGTCCGCCTTCGAGCATCTGCAGACCGGGGACCTGCGGGACGAAGTGTATATGGTGGACCCGGGTCTGCGTACCCTGGTCCAATCGGCCCAAGAGTACCCTCTGCTTATCCAATGGTCTGCGCATATTGACAAGGAATATTCCTACTCCTTCCATATTCTGGAGGACGGTCTGCTGACCATCCGCTACGACGAGGAAGACCGGATCCAGCAGATGATCGTCAAGGACGACTACCTGTACACCATCAAGGCCGGTGACCGCAGTAAAACCTATAACTTCGTTATCTTTGCGGACGATTTTGCCCCGGCTACTACCGCCAACGACCCCTCTACCCCTATGGTATAAAAAAAGGTTGACAAAGCCGCCGGACGATGGTATAATGCCACACATATACTAAATGCGTTGACGGAGAACATCCTGTTTTGCACGTCGTTACAGAGAGCCGCCGTTGCTGGAAGGGCGGTACGATGGGAACGTGGATTCTGGCTCCCGAGCAGAGTAACTGAACGGTCTACCAGTAGGTTGCTACGGCTTGCCCCGTTACCAAGGCAAAAGGCTTGATAGAGCCTGACAGAGTGACCGCCGCCAGGCGGTAATTCGGGTGGTACCGCGGAAATTGTATTTTCGTCCCTGAAGCCTTACCGGGCTTCGGGGACTTTTTGTATTATCTGCCAACAAAGGAGTTAACCGCTATGAAACACATTCACATTCTGGACACCACGCTGTGCAGTACCCAAAACACCTATAGTTTTAAGGAAAAACTGGAAATTGCCCGGCAACTGGAAAAGTTGTGCGTGGACGTGATCGAACTGCCGGAACTGACCGGCGGTAAGACCGACACCCTGTTGGTGCGCACCATCTCCTCCTTTGTCAAAAAGAGCGTGTTGTCGGTGGCCGCCGGCATCACGGCTGACGGCGTGCACAACGCCGCCACCGCATTGCACAACGCCGCCCACGGACGTATCCGCATTGAACTGCCTATGTCCCCCGTAGGGATGGAATACACCTGCCGCAAAAAACCGGCCGCTATGCTGGAATGGGTGACCCAAACGGTCACGGAGGCCGCCGGTCTGTGCGACGACGTGGAGTTTTGCGCCGTGGACGCCACCCGGGCGGAAAAGGACTTTTTGCACAAGGCCATCGCCACGGCGGTGAAGGCCGGTGCTCGGACGGTCAGCGTATGCGACAGCACCGGCGAGATGATGCCGGATGACTTTGCCGCCTTTGCCGCCCAAATAGCGGCCACCATTGATGTGCCCTTGACGGTGCGCTGTGACGACAAAAACGGTCTGGCCGCCGCCCAAGCCATACTGGCGGTACGGGCCGGCGCCGCCGGTGTCAAGACCGCCGTGGGCGGTAGCACCGTGCCGCTGGAGACCTTTGCCGCTATGATCAAGAACTGCGGCGACAGTTACGGGTTTTCCAGTCATATCCGGTACACCGAACTGCACCGCATCATCCGGCAGATCGGGTGGGTGACCGACAACAGCAAGAACGACACCACCCTGAAGATCACCGGCGAGGATACCGGCATCCATCTGGACGCCAAGGACGACAAGTCCGCCGTCGTATCCGCCGCCGCCTCTCTGGGCTACGACCTGTCCGACGAGGACCAGACCCGGGTGTATGAAGAGTTTGTCCGGATGGCCGCCAAGAAGAACGTGGGCGCCAAGGAACTGGACGCCATCATTGCCAGCGTGGCTCTGCAGGTGCCGGCCACCTATAAGCTGGACACCTACGTCATCAACTCCGGTAACGTGGTAGCCGCCAGTGCCCAACTGACCCTTATCCGGGACAACAAGCCCTTGCAGGGTATCGCCACCGGCGACGGTCCCATTGATGCGGCGTTCCGCACCATTGAGCAGATCACCGGCCGTCACTTTGAACTAGACGACTTCCAGATCCAGTCGGTGACCGAAGGCCGGGAGGCTATGGGGTCGGCGGTGGTCAAGCTGCGCTCCGGCGGCAAGGTGTACTCCGGCAACGGTATTTCCACCGACATTATCGGTGCCAGTATCCGCGCGTACCTGAGCGCGGTCAACAAGATCGTCTACGAGGAGGCATAACGTATGAAACTCTCCTTCTCCACCAAGGGATGGCACCACCGTTCCTTTGAAGAATTCTGCGCCGTGGCCCAAGACCTGCGGTTTGAGGGTATTGAACTGCACAACATTCACAATCCCCTCTTTACCGACAAGGACGGCGCCTTCCACGACTATACCGCCGCCGCTACCCTGCGCCGGCTGTACGAACAAAAACTGCAACTGCCCTGTATTGACGCCATTGGGGATATTGCCGACCCGGACACCGCCGATGGGTGCGCCGCCGAGATACGGCATTGTATGGAGATTGCCCGAAATCTCAAGATTCCGGCCATCCGTCTGCGTGCGGAAGCCACCCCCAATAAGGAAGCGGCTATAGCCACGGTAACCGCCCTGCTGGAGACCCTGCTCCCCGAAGCCGAGGAGCTAGATGTGACCCTGCTGGTGGAAACCGCCGGACTGTTCTGCTGTACCGCCGACCTGCGGGAGTTGTTGGGGCAGTTTGCCTGTGACCACCTGGGCGCTCTGTGGAATATGACCGCCGCCTACTTTGGCGCCGGTGAGGACGCAGACGACATCATCAAGAATCTGGGTGCCTACGTACGCCACGTGCACATCAACGACGGTATCCGGGAAAACGGACAGGTCACCTACTGTCTGTTGGGCGAGGGAGAACTGCCCATAGCGGATATGATGTTGGCCTTGCGATCGGTCAACTACGACGGCTACCTCTCTCTGGTATGGAACCCGGCCTGGTGCGAAGAACTGGATGATATGGAGATCATCTTCTCCCAGTTTGTCCAGTATATGAAACAGTTTGGCGATACCTCCCGTAACGAGAAGGCGCTGTACTACAACCGGGCCCATACCGGTAAGTTTGTGTGGGAGAAGGACCGGCTCATTGACGCCACCTTCTCTCAAGTGCTGGACCGGATGGTGGAGGAATTCCCCGACCAGTATGCCTTTAAGTACACCACCCTGGATTACACCCGTACCTACAGCGAATTCCGGGACGACGTGGACGAGTTTGCCCGGGTGCTCATCTCTCTGGGGGTCAAAGCCGGCTCCCACGTGGCGGTGTGGTGCTCCAACGTGCCTCAATGGTACATCGCCTTCTGGTCCACCGTTAAGTTGGGTGCGGTGCTGGTGACGGTGAACACTGCCTATAAGATCCACGAGGTGGAATACCTGCTGCGCCAGTCGGATACCCACACCCTCATTATGACCGAGGGGGCCAAGGACTGCCATTACGGACAGATCGTAGCCCAACTGTGCCCCGAACTGGAACACACCAAGCCCGGTCAGCCTCTCCACGCCCGGCGGTTGCCCTTCCTGCGCAACGTTATCACGGTAGGATTCCGTCAAAAAGGCTGTCTGGAATGGCACGACAGTCTGGAACGGGCCGCCCAGGTGCCGGTGGAAGAGGTATGGCGTATGGCCGCCCGGGTCCACAAGGACGACGTGTGCAATATGCAGTACACCTCCGGTACTACCGGGTTCCCCAAGGGGGTCATGCTGACCCACTACAACGTGGTCAACAACGGCAAGTACATCGGCGACCATATGGACCTGTCCACCGCCGACCGGATGATGATACAGGTGCCCATGTTCCATTGCTTCGGTATGGTGCTGTCCATGACGGCGTCTATGACCCACGGCACCACCATGTTGCCCCTGCCCTACTTCTCCCCCAAACCGGCCCTGGCCTGCGTGCATAACGAGCACATCACCGCCTTTAACGGTGTACCCACCATGTTCATCGCTATGATGCAACACGAGGACTTTGAAAAGACGGATTTCTCCTATATGCGCATCGGCATTATGGCCGGCGCCAACTGTCCGGCCGACCTGATGAAAGAGGCCGCCCGGGGGCGTATGGGTATGAAGGAGATCGTGTCGGTGTATGGGCAAACGGAAGCGTCGCCCGGCTGTACCATGAGCAGTTACTACGACTCTCTGGAGGTGCGCACCGAAACGGTGGGCAGCGCCTTTGCCAACGTGGAGTGTAAAATAGTGGACCCGGAAACCGGCGAGGAGTGTGCCGACGGGGTCAACGGCGAGTTTGTGGCCCGTGGATACAACATTATGAAGGGATATTACAAGATGCCCAAGGCTACCGCCGCCACCATTGACAAGGACGGCTGGCTGCACACCGGCGACCTGGCCTGTCGTACCCCCGAGGGCAATTACCTCATCACCGGCCGGCTCAAGGATATGATTATCCGGGGCGGTGAGAACATCTATCCCAAGGAGATTGAGGAGTTTATCTACACCTGTTCCAAGGTCCGGGACGTGCAGGTCATCGGTGTGCCGGACCAGCGGTACGGCGAGGAGATTATGGCCTGTATTATCCTCAAGGACGGGGAAGAGATGACCGCCCAGGAGATGAAAGACTACATTGCCGCCAATATGGCCCGTCATAAGGTACCCCGGTACATTGAGTTTATGGACTCCTTCCCGATGAACGCCGCCGGTAAGATCCTCAAGTACAAGATGCGCGAGGCGGCGGCGGAAAAACTGAAACAACAAAGTTAAAGCAAACGAAAGCGTGATCTGATTTGTCCTACAAACATATGCCTGTGATCGATGCCCATTGTCACATCTACCCGGAAAAAATAGCCGCCAAGGCGGTGGCCGGTACCGACCGGTTTTACGGAACGGTAGCGGCCGGCACCGGTACGGTGGACGACCTGCTGACCATGGGGGACGCCGCCGGTGTGGACCGGTACGTGGTCCACTCGGTAGCCACCACCCCCAAGCAGGTGGAAAGCATCAACACCTTTATTGCTGATGCGGTGGCACAGCACCCCGACCGGTTTATCGGTCTGGGTGCCCTGCATCCGGATTGCCCGGATATGGCGGCAGAGGTGCGCCGCATCCGGGAATTGGGTCTAAAGGGTGTTAAACTGCACCCGGATATCCAAAACTTTCCTTGCGACGACCCCCAATGCCACCCCATGTACGCCCTGTGTGAACAGGAAGGTCTGCCCATCCTGATGCACACCGGCGACGCCCGGTACGACAACTCCAACCCCAACCGGCTGCTACCGGTACTGAAAGCCTACCCCGGTCTGACGGTCATTGGCGCCCATCTGGGCGGCTATTCCGTGTGGGAACAGGCGGTGGAGCAACTGGCCGGGTGTCCCAACCTGTATGTGGACTGTTCCTCCTGCTTCTGGAAGCTCACTCCGGAGGAGGCCGTCCGGTACATCCGTATGTACGGCGCCCATCGGGTGCTGTTTGGCAGTGACTATCCTATGTGGAACGTGGGACGGGAACTGGCCTTTTTACAGTATCTGGACTTGACCGATGAGGAACTTCGTGGTATCCTATCTGTGAATGCAGAAGCGGTATTTTTAAGGAGTGAACGAGTATGAGCGACTTTAAAATAGAGACCAAATGTGTGCAGGGTGGTTACACCCCCGGCAACGGCGAGCC